>JAHLWV010000123.1 GCA_019057735.1 Promethearchaeota archaeon
AAAGGTTTTTCTAATATTACTTCAGCTACAATAACAAATTTTGTTGCATGAAGTAAAGTATGACAATTTGAGCATAGACAGACGCAATTTTCCTTTATAAGAATTTCAATTATATCGTTTACTCTATATTTTTTTATTTTATGCCATCTCAATTTATCATTCTCCAATGTTTTTGAAATATGGTGAAATTCAAGAGCAGGTAAATTGTGTATTACATTTATCTTTCCACATCCAACACATTTTCCATTATACATCTGTTCTATTACAAATCTCTTTTTTATCCATTCTATAACTCGAAATTTAAAATTTTTAACATACTTATTTTTACTCTTTTTAACATAATCATAAACAATTCGATGTATTTCCTCTGCAGAATATTCAAATATATCCTCTCTAAGAATAATATCTTTAAAATCATAAAAAAGTCTGGCATTCTCTAATGAATGACAATTCTTACATAAAGGTACGACACTTTCTTGTTCAAAAGACAACATAAGCTTCTTCCAATTTTTAAATCGATTATTACGCCATCTGATTTGTTTTAATTTCTTATTTTGATGATGAAAATCAATAGATGGAAGATTTGTAAAATTAGTATCACAATTAGAACATTTTCCATTAAATTTTCCTTCATAAATATTAGTAAGAATAAGTAATTTGTTTTTAAACGATTCTTCAGCTACAATATGTTTATTACAATTTTTACATATACTCCTTAAACCATCTTTTTTTGAATAAAATTCATTGTATAATTTAATTTCATGACATCTCCCACATTCTTTCCGAGTTCCATCATTATATAAATTACTTCTATTCATTCTTTTTTTATTATCAATATTATGAATCACAATCTAATTTTTAAAATAGTAAATCAATTTAAAAATATGGAGAGTGGTTAAGAATACTGAAATGATATTTCTCTACTATAAATATATCAATATAAATTATTCGAATACGCGCTGGGCTATTTATATCTTTTTACCCCGTTCTTTTAATAATATGATATCCAAATTTAGATTTAACGGGTTGAGAAATTTCGTTGATCTTTAGTTTTGTACAAGCATACCAAAACGCTTGTACCATATCCCCTTTGGCAAATTCTCCTAAATTTCCCCCTTTTTTCTTGCTTGAACACGTAGAAAACTGCCTCGCTAAATTTTCAAAGTTCTCTCCGGCTTGAATATCCTCGTAAAGCTCTTGAGCTTTACTGTATTTACCAACTAAAATGTGACTGGCTTTGATTTTACCTCCTCGAATTGGCGCTCCTCCGCCTTTAGAGCCAGAGCTTTTTGAAGCTTGGCTTTTCTTATTATATCCTTTCCCATACTTTCCTTTTCCCATTGTTTAACACCTAAAGTTTTATAACACTCCTTTTTCTTTTCGCCTTAACTCCGCTTTTTTAACCATTATTTTTAGGAATAAATCTTTTGTAGTGTTTGGAGGAATTAACTCTTTCTCTTTTTTCTTGAGAGTTATGGCTTCTTCTGAACAAGTGACAACGCAATTACCACATCCTATACATAGTTCGTGGTTCACTGTTGCTATATTATCTACCATTTCAATAGCATCCATTTGACACCTATTCAAGCAGGATTCGCAACCAATACATAAATCAGAATCAACAATTGCGATAAAATTTGAATGAAATAACTCCCAAGGACGCTCAAGTTTTTTTATATTAGTTATTAAATCACAACAACATCCACAGCAGCAACAGATGAAATTTGGATCTAAAGCGTTGCCAGGTTGAAGGATTAGCCCTTCTTCTTGAGCTCTTCTTAGAATAAGTAGGGCTTCGTCGTTAGTGACAAACTTACCGTTGTCAAGATCTACAACGTGTTGGGCAGAATTGTTTAATGCGAAGCAGTGTTCTCTCATATCAGTTTGTTTACATGGTTTATTTATAAGCTCCTTACCCTTTTGACAGATACATTCCATAACTGCGATCTTCTTAGTTTTCATTATAATTTCCTTTAATTCATCGAAAGTCGCTACATTATGCTCTGGTGTGATGCTTTCTTCAATGGGTATTGTCCTTAATTGATTGATCTTTGTACTTATGACTTCATCCCGGAAAGCTTCATCAAAATATTCTTCAATATCCTCATAAAAATCTTTAGTAAGCGAACCGACTTGATATTCGTACATCCCCACAGCTAAAAATGCTAAGTGATATTGTATTTCTTCTCCATTACCTTCATCGATTCTCTGTAAGTTTATTGCCCCATTGTGGTACATTCCATCTAAGACTTCCTTTAATTCATTTTTAGATGCTACTATTTTTTTCACGCGCCTATAAATCTTTTCTACAGATTCTGGTATAAAACTCATTTTCACCGCTATTTCTGCTTCTTTAGGAGTAAAAAGGGCTTTTAATATTCGGAGCTCTACACCTGATTTTGTTGCCGGAAATCCTATTGGTAAAGTATCCAACCGTTGCTGCAATTTTCTATACGACATATTCCCTTATACTTTAATAATAATTAGGTTTGTTATATTGTTTTAAATTAGATATATCTATTAAAGTTAATCCCGACTAGTTTTAAGTCTCAAATTCAATATAACTAGTTTATTTAATCCTTATGTAGAATAAAACAAGATTTATCTAAGCTAAATTTAACGCTTAATTAACTATTAAATAACGGAAGTTCTTAATTTCTTTAATCCCATTTATGTCGACTACAATATTCTGAAAATCTGCTATGTTCCCATCGAAAATAATTGACATTATTAGATTTTCTCCTTGGAAATGTTGATTTTTATTAACAATTTGCTTCATATATTTATTTTCGATTTTATGCAGTTTTCTCTGGATAATCGGATCATGGGGCACTATTATAATTAGATTTCCAATAATATTTTTCTCAATCGAATCGATATCTCCAATAGAATCGAAACTTGTTACATCAATATCAGACATTAGTCTTAATAAGGCATCTCTGATTAGTTTGGATTTATTGTCGTATTGGTTTTTTGAAACAAGTTTATTGATAAATTTTTTTAAACTTTCATTGATAGATATGCTAATTATGGGCATTTAATTCAAAACTCTTTTCACTTATATTAATATAAATTCATGAGAACACTTATAAATGTTTTTCAATAAAAAAAATCACAGTCTTATGGCTCGAGCAACTACATTTTTGATTTTTTCTACATCGTTCACTAACTTCTCAGCATCGTCATCGCTGATTTTGTCATCTTTGCCATATTTATTCAATTGAGTTAGCCAATATTCAACTCTACCTAAGATAGCTTCATTATCTCCTATAATTTTCCTTAAACGGACAAATGTGTCATGCAATTTATTTCTTATATTCTGTGCCTTCCATCTAAGCATACAATAATCGCTGATTTCAGCTAAGTTCTGTGTAATTGCCATAACATCTATTGTTTTCTCTCTTTCCTCTGATTTGATTTTTCTGATTATGTTTATCTGTTCAAATAATATCTCTATAATTTTTGCTAAGAATCCTGTAAGCATTCCTGCGTTTCCACACCATACTCTTACTTCTAATGACTGACTTGTTTCAGATACATAGATACGTGTAATGATTCTTCCGCCAGTAGTTTTTACCTCAGAACAGAACCATGCTTCAGCTTCGTAGTTTCCCTTAACATCTGAGCCCTCGTGAGATGTTACAGAGCTAGTATCAAAGTTTTTTAGAGTTCTTATCGCAGCCCTATAAGCTAAACGAGGATCTAAGTCAGCAATTAAAAATGCACGAGCATCGTTTCCTAGCGTTTGTATTGCGACTTGGCAATCCTCTATAGTGCTCATTGAGGTACATACAAGAGGACATTTTATAGTCACTTCTTTCTTTTTTATGTGTTTAGTGTGTTTTTCACCCGTTGCGTCTTTAAATATCACGGTTCCGCCAATGTTTGACGTACCGCAAGTTTTGGGTTCAAGATAAAAATCTACTCCCCTACTATTATTGGCTTCAATCACGGGAATACTTACCAAAGGCTGCTTTACTTTGAAGTTAGATGGTGCGTCCAATAAAACTTTAACATTATTTATAGCCATATTGCTTTTATTCCGCACTGCTATTTTCATGTGTACTTGTCCACCCTCGAAATCATAATCCCTTACGATTTCTATGTTTCCCTCGTCGACAGTCGTTGCTTTTTTCTGTTTTGGACGCGATGAAGTGCGTGGTACCGAGTATGCCGTAAACATTCGTTTTCCTAAATCAATAAAACCATCGATATCTCCATTTCCAATCAGTTGAGCAAGATTTTCTTCTATACTTGATTCGGTTACACCTAATCTATTTGAAAGTTCTCTTAATGGCATCGTTCTATAGGCACGAGCGATTCCTTTTATTTTCGTTTCGAGGTATCTACGCGTCATAAATTCTCTGCGTTGTGTAAAAATGCCTTTAACTTTGCCAGATTTAATGAGTTCATGAAGACTTTTTCTTGCTAATTCTACAGCTATTTTCAATTTTGTAGCAAGCTTAGAGAGCTCAAATAAACCTACTTCTTTTGAATAAGCTTTAATTTCTTTATAGATTTGATCAGATGTAATAATTTCGTTCCCACGATCGGCAAAAAATCCGTTTACTGCGTTGGTTCTCATTAGATTAACGCAAAAAGATTTTGTCAATTCTCCTGGGACATCAAATATTTTCGCAAGTTTATCTAACGAAACCCTTCCCTTTTTATTAATCTCTTTTATTAAACGATCCATTATATATTTCTGGGAGTAATAGAATTGTTTTGTTTGAGAAAATGACCCCTTAATTTGAAACTGGCTAATCAACTTGTAAATGACTTTTATAGCCGCGTCTGAACTCATATCGAGCATTTCTCCCAGATCTGCTACTTTCAATATCCCCTCGTTTTGAATTTTCGATAAAATTTTCTCACGGATTTCATAGGATATGTAGTAGAAAATCTGGTTCTTCTGATCAATTATACCATAAATACGTTCCTCTTCAATGTATTGGTTAATTAATTTAATCATTTGTTGAGCAGTAAGATTGAATGATTCGATAATAGTGGAGAAATTAGTAATTGAGGCTCTCTTGAGAAACTCTATGAAACAGTTTGGACAAATTTCTTTTCCTACTATTTTTTTAAGAGATCTTCTACATAGGTTTAACCTATATCCCTTAATTAGGTTATATTTCGTAGCTTCTCTAGCTAATTGTTCTTTAGTAGGAAAAAATAAGCCAGGAGATTTTAGGTAGGAGTTCCAACTGCATGCTTCATCAATGCACTCTAAATAATAATGACCGGAGGATAATCTTTCTAACCTTAAGAGAGAATCGCACTCTGGACATTTGCTATTTTCAATAACAGTGCACTTATAAAATTTCTCAGTAGCACTCGCCTTAGAATAATGTAACTTATGTTTTCTACAAAGCCAACTTTCTGTTGTAGCCATATGGTTAATGCAAAAACTTGAATTGCATTTCTCACAAGTAAAAGAAATGTTTTGGGATTCACAAAATTTGCATTCAACCATTATTTGCTTCTCTCCATCATTGGTGAAAGATTATAATTAGTTATAATATATATGAAAATACTGATATAAATTATTTTATAAGACCAATATTGATTTATTTGAATAATTAATGAGTTTTTAATTTTTTGATTAAAAATATAATATTTACTGTTTTACTTACAGTTACCTATAAGCTTTCTATAGGAAATACAGATATTCGTAAAAACGATAAAATCATTACCACAATATTGAAAGCAATGATTATTGAAATCATTAAATAAAAAATCGCTTTCCTTCTTTTAATATTTGGCTTGACCATCTGTGAAGTTCCATACTTCGCTAACGCAAGTGGAAATAGGCCCACGAAAGTCCCAAGCGAAAAGTAAAAAACAACTAATAAACCCTCGATAAACCCATATCCTAATGAGAACTGAAATGATTGAGAATATATAATTAATTCAAATATACAAGGAGCAAACCCCGCTAGAATACCAAAGAAAAAAGGAGTCTTCTTTAATTCCCAATCTAAAGCTGAGATTTCCTTTGAATACTTCGAGTGTGGCGCGTAGTCTCGTTTTGTCAAAAAGAATAAGATAAAGAATCCAGCGAGAAGAGAAGTAAACGCACCGAAAAAGTTAATGATATAAGGATCTGGTGTAAAAGTTGGAAAGACAAATCTTGGGACTTGGGTAATTAAAACTGTAATAGATGCTATGATCATATTTGCACAAATCAACCCCACTCCATAAAGTGCTAAGATATATATGCTTTTAGTAGGCGTTTTAGCTATTCCGAAAGACCAAAAAAAGAAGATAGCTTTATCTTCACATGGAATTGCAGTATGTAAGATTCCTAATAAAAACGCCGGCATAAAAATTATTATGTATTCTTGAACCATATTATTTCTAATGTGTCTTTTGGATTCGTTTATTATTATATATATTCAATTTTGCAAATTAAGTGTAGAATAGAAATTATTTAACTTTAATCATTATGTTATGAATTAGTGTTCATTGAAGTGGGAATATAAAGCTGTTAAATTGGGTGAAAAATTGACTTTAATCAAATTTCCATTAATTTTTTAGTGTGCAATATCTGCTAACTCCGATAAAAATTAGAATTAAAAAGATTGTAGACGCAAAATTAAATGGAAAGAA
>JAHLWV010000124.1 GCA_019057735.1 Promethearchaeota archaeon
AGATAATAGTGTGATCTTTTTAACCCTAAAAGGATAGATAAATCAAAAGGTTTTAATTTTTAAGGTTAATTTTACATATTATAATAGATTATTTTGAAATATTTTTTTCTTAGAGCTAATTAACATGGATAAGAGAAGTTATCAACAAGGTAGACCAGCCAGACCTATAGATTATTTAAAAAATTCGATAGATAAAGTCATATTGATAAAAGTCAAGAGAAATCGTCTCTTCAGAGCAATTTTACGTTCGTTCGACGAACATCTAAACCTTTACATCGAAGACGCTTCACAGCTCTTCGAATATCAAGATGAAGATGGAAATATTAAAGAAGAACATGAAAGTCTTGGCAATATCGTGTTACGTGGAGACAATGTCATCTTTTTGAATCTTGCAAGTTAGTTTAAAAAGATTCAAGTCTTTGTTTCATTGGGTTTTCGGATTGAAATTAAAAATCTTAAATGATCTTTACTTTCATTTAGATTAGGTAAAAAACATATAAAAGTTAAAGTCTTTTTCAATAAGTGAGACACCTAATATTAACTTTGATTGATTTAGTTACTTAAAAAGAGATCCTAATACGTGATTGAACCAGAATATCTCAAACATCGAAATTCATTGGTAATCAGCCCCAATATAGGTCATCCTCTATATATTGGTATAGATCGTAAATTAAAGCAGAGAGAATTTGAAGCCAAACTTTTATTTGTGAGTAATATTCCGAATTCAACTAATTTTGAGGGTTTTTTAAGGAAGAACTTAAAACTCGTTCCAATCCTCGAATACAAGTGGAAGTTAACGAAATTACTTGAAATAACAAAAAAAGAGGGGATATGGGCCAAATTAAAAAGAATTTTTGTCAGAGGTAAGAAAAGACGGCAGAAAACGCAAGTAATTAAGGAATTCACCGACTCAAAGGGTGATACATTTGATATCGTCCAAAGGGAAAGGATAGAAAAGTTGAAGCCGCGGGCTTTTCGGGGTGATATAATAGATTGTATGGTTTTAAATGTTCAAAATGCCCATGAATGTGAGATCGATAATCCCGAATTTGACGATTATCTTAGTCCTCAAAACTATTTAGTCAAACATGAAATTTTTGGGAGCTTAAATAAATTTTACTCGGCAACAATTTCCTTTAGCCTGACAGATGAGGTTATAGAATTTTTAAATAGTTTTAACTTCGTAATGTTTGATATTCTCCAGCAAAATCCGAATAAAGGTGATCGGATTAACTATCACTCGATTGTAATTTCTAAAAATATTTGGACCAATTTCAAATTTTTACATGCTACAGATTTACATTTAGCAGAGAGAAACGATAGAATCTATGAGATTGTTAAAAAATGGCAAAAATCAATTAGAAACTCAGAAGTTGGTGATATCTTTGCTCAAAGTGTTAAAGCAGTCTCTTATTTTCAGAGGTTGTTAATGAAAAGAACAGAAGAAAAAGTGGAAACCACCAAACCGCTGCACAAACGATATATTAATCCCAATAATAATTTTAGAAACTTTATCAAGCTCGCAAATAAGAGCGTGAATAACAACGATTTAGATTTTGTAGTGCTAACTGGAGATATCATCGATTTTTCTATTCTTTCAAAAATTAATAAAGAGAAAAGGAAGACTCTAGATTTTAACTACGAATTTAGTAATTGGCGGATTTTCAAAGAAATATTATTAAACCACCCTCAAAAAATGAGAAGGGGGATGGTTACTGGAGAAGAAATACTCTGTCCAATATTTACAATCCCGGGAAACCATGATTTTCGTCCATATCATTACGATCTTCGTTGGGGGAACTTATACAAAAAGATAGGATTGACCGCAACTGAAGCAATTGCATTAAACGAGGAGTTAATAGCAAATCCCATTAGCTCTATTACGAAAAATTTCAGGGCTTTAAAAGCCTATCTAATAGAAATCAATTCGTCGTTAGATTTTTCTCTCAAACTTGGAGAAAATATTTTCATTTTTCTAAACTCAGGTTCCGATTCTTTTAAAAACATTATAGATTTTGTTAGTGGACACCCCTCCGTAACTGGAGTTACCAACAAACAAATTAGGTATTTAGAGGACTTAATAAATAAAACCATTAAACCGGGATACAATACATTTCTTATGGTTCATGGACCTCCAATTAATCCTAAAAAAACCATGAGAAAAACATTTTCTCTTTCAAAACCTTCAAAAGATAAAATGCCTTCTCTCGAAGAGTTTAAAGAATCTATAATGGAAAAATTGGGAATGCGTCCTTCTGCAATTCGAATCAACGATAAATTTGACTTAAAATTTGGAACTATTTCTTCCAATTGGGCAAAATTGATTAAATTTTGCCTTGATTATCCTGTCATTACTCTTTCAGGTCATACTCATCAATTAAGAGAATTTAGGTTGATGAATCCCCAACAGAAATCTATTAATCCTAAGACAACAATTCCAGTTAAACTAGAAAAATTAGATAATCCCGCAGCTGTTTACTACGATTTTTATTCTGATAGACTAAGAAATCAAGACGAAGTGGAAACTAACGCTCCTTATGTTGTTCAAACTCCCGCTTTAGGATTAGGAAGCTACTTCAAACCTGGTTTAACCGGGGCTTATCGAGAGATCATAATTGAAAAAGGAAAATTAACATCTTTCCAAGTTAAGTATGTAAAATGATAAAAAGTTGAGCTCTGAATAAATTAATCTTTTAAATGTATAGGTCTTCCTTTTTTATGAATAGCCATGCCATATACATCTTCCATCCCTTCTAAAACCATCTCTGAAATTGTTGGATGGCTATGTATTGTAGTAGAAACATCGTGAACGGTTAATCCGTGCTGCATGGCTAAGGAAATTTCAGAAATTAATTCGGGCGCTTCAGCACCAATACACGATGCGCCTAGTATTTTGTTAGTTTTTTTATCAGCGATAATTAGTATGAATCCATCTTCTTCTCCCATACATTTCGCCTTACCTAACGATTCATATGGGAATCTTCCCATAAGTAAATCATATCCCGCATTTTTTGCATTTTTTCTCCTTAGTCCTACTGATCCTATGTTTGGGCTTGTGAAGATAGTCGCGGGAATTATTCGGTAATTAGTAACTTTTTCTTTAACTTGGAACCCGTCTAGACTTGCTAACGCATTTGCCACAGCAACATCGCCTTCATGCCTAGCAACATGAGCAAGCATTAATCCACCTGTAACATCACCGATGGCAAATATACCTTTTACAGAAGTTTCTAACGACTTAGAATCTACTTGAATTGCTCCGCGTGGGGTTTCTATTTTTAAATCCTCTAAACCTAAATTTCTAGATTCTTTTGCTCGGCCAATTGTAACTAAACAGTAATCCGCTTCAACATATGATTTTTCAGCCGTTTCTATCTGTTCTTTTGGAACATCAGCTGAAACTGTTGTTGCTTTCACGCCTGATCCTGTGTTAACGATCGATAACACATTTTGTGAAACGAGTATTTCGATACTAAGATTATTAAACTTCTTTTGTATTTCTTTCACTACCATAGGCTCTTCTGATGCTATTGGAGAGGGAAGGTATTCAAGCATCGTAACTTTACTTCCAAAACTAGCAAATATATTAGCAAACTCAACCCCTGCTACTCCAGCTCCAATAATGAGCAATTTTTTTGGTAAGGTTTTAAAATCAGGGTGTAGAACATCGTCAGTAGTTAATATTCTATCGTGGTCAATATTAAACGCAGGAATTAACACTGGAGTTGAACCAGTAGCGATTATAACCCTTTTAGCTTTAATTTTTTTATTATCAGCCCCTTCAATTGAGATTTCAAATCCATTGTTTGTGTTTCCATTTAAAATCTTGCCATGCCCTATATAAACATCGTTTTTCCATGCACTTTCTAACGTCGCAATTCCATCCGTTAATTCTTTAACAACTCTATTTTTACGAACAACGGCTTTACTAAAATCTAATTTAAAATCACCGATAACTCCGTGATCCTCTCCATTTTTCCTAAGTTTTTGAATAAATTCTGCAGATGCGTAGAGCGCTTTTGCTGGTATGCAACCCAAATTTAAGCACGTACCTCCTAACTTATTTTTCTCAATTAAGGCAACTTTAGCTCCATATTGAGCTGCTCTAATAGCGGAATGGTATCCTCCTGGTCCTGAGCCAATTACCGCTATGTCATACAATTCTGAGCCTGGCATTTTCTTTCGATATCCTCAATTGTAATATAAATACTTATCTTATTGAGATAGATTATACATACAATATTAATTTTAATTTAATTAAATATCTCGAGAAGCATAATTAATTTTTTTCATGAATATTGTTGATGGAAATGTATATACAAAATTATTCACAATTAATTTCAGAGAGTTTAAATAAAAATTCCTTAGAGTTAAGGAAAATAGGGCTGAAGTCATTAGAAATTGCAATCAGTTCAGTCGAGCCTAGAAAATTAATAACAGATGCTATTAAAATTTCCGATGAAATCCTCATGATCGAGGGGAATAGATATGATCTTAAGAAATTTAAGCGAATTTTAATCATAGGTGGTGGAAAGGCAACCGCTCAAATGGCTATTGCTTTGGATGAATTACTAAAAACATCCTCCAAAATTGAATACGAGGGATTTTTGAACATCCCTGAGGATCAAGAATTTAAATTTCTTAACTCGATAAAGAACATAAAAATGAATTTAGCATCTCATCCTATACCAAATGAAGCGGGGTTAAACGGAGTTAATAAGATGTTAGAACTCGTTGAGAGAGCTAATAAAGAGGACTTAATAATTTGTTTATTTTCTGGAGGTGGTTCTGCCTTACTACCACTGCCTAAAAAAAACATAAGTCTCACAGATATTCAAAAAACCAACTCGTTGTTATTAGCCTCCGGAGCTTCAATTCACGAAATTAACACGATCCGAAAACATATCTCTGACTTTAAAGGAGGTAACCTCGCAAAAAGAATCTATGAGACTAGTAAGGCAACTACACTGACAATTGTCATTTCTGATGTTGTAGGGAATAAATTAGATTCAATTGCATCAGGCCCTACCGTTCCTGACTTAACATCCTTCAACGATGCGTATATAGTGTTATTGAAATACAATTTGCTTGATACGATTCCTATGTCTGTTAAAGATGTTATTATGGAAGGTGTAAAAAATCCACGTCTAGAAAACCCATCAAAGAACGATCCTATTTTCGAAAATATCCATACATATCTAATAGGAAGCATTGAAATAAGCGTGGAAGAGGTGTCTAATTATCTAAGGAAATACAAATTTGAGATTGATTATTTTTCTGACGAAATTTCGGGAGAAGCAGCAGACTTTGGAAAACATCTTTTCTATTTGATAACAGAAAAACTTAAAGAATACACGAAAGAGACTGAAAAATCTAGGATCGCAATGATCGGAACTGGAGAACTTACTGTAACATTACAAGGGAAAGGAATTGGTGGAAGGAACCAAGAAATGCTTTTAAATTTTTTCAACACAATAAAAAGCGAAAAAATTGACTATAGGTTCTTCGTATTAGGATGTAATCTCGATGGGATTGAAGGAAATAGTAAGGCAATGGGTGCAATTGTTGATAATAGTTTATTAATGGAAACTGCTAAGGATAATGTTAACATCGATAGTTATTTAAACAACAATAACTCTAATGCCTTTTTTAACCTAATACATGGAGAGATTATCACAGGTCCTACCGGTATAAATGTAAACGACCTAATATTGATCCTAGTCGAGTTCAATGTTTAATGTATATTGTAGCACAATAATAGTTTTATACTATAATAAATATGAAGATAATGATGAATATAGATTCCAACTTTATTATAGTATGCCCTGCGTGCGGATATTCCTTCAAAAAACCTGATATAGGGGCAGAGAAGAAGAGATTAACATGCCCTATGTGTAGATATATTTTTAAAAACCCTAACGACATGCCTTCTAAGTTTGACGATTTCACGATCTAATACTATCGTAAAAAAAAAGGTAAACCAAATAATATTTCATTAGATCTAAGATTTAGTTGATAAATCTTTTTTAACTATCACGATTACATAATTATTAATCCATAGATATTAAGTTATGGGATATTTACGAAAATGTAAAAAATGGTAAACTAACATGGCACGTAAGAAAAAAGAAAGAGAACCTAGTAGGGCAAAAGCTCAACCTAAACCAAGTTATGGTTGGGCTGCCGAAGAAGCTGCTGAAGAAAAATTAGCTGAAGGTCTAAAGAGATCCGATCTAGATTCAAGTAAAGTTGTGCTAGTCGATCGAGATATTTCTACTCCTGTAATCGAGACATATGATGCAAATACTGGTGAATTAGAAGGATCAATTTTACTAAAAGATGGCAATAGAGAAGGAGTAACGGGACTGGTAAAAATTATCGAAAACGTTGATGTAGAGTTAGATCACGACTCTAACATAGAATCCATTAACTTTAAAGGCAAGTTAAGCGTGGAAAATCAATCGAAGATAGACAGACTCTGGGATATTGATCTTTCTCTAAAAAATATTGAAAGTACCAGCTTAAAATCAAAAGATATTAAAATCAGAGAGCTCGGAACTGATAAAGCTACAAATGCTTATACTGAAGATTTTGTTATTAAGGAAGAAAT
>JAHLWV010000125.1 GCA_019057735.1 Promethearchaeota archaeon
GTCTAGGAGCAAAATCATCAACATCTAAACCTCTTTTCATCGCTGCCTCTACATACGCAAAACCATCGGCTAAAGTAAAGGCGAGTTCTTGGACTGCGGTTGAACCTGCTTCTCTTATGTGATATCCTGAAATTGATATTGTATACCACTGAGGAACGTTCTTAGCACAATATTCAATAGTATCTATAATTAATCTCATGGATGGTTCAGGTGGAAATACCCACGATTTTTGGGCAATGTATTCTTTTAGAATATCGTTTTGAATTGTTCCTCTTAATTTATCTGCAGAATGTCCTTGTTTTTCTGCTGCGACTATATACATCGCAAGCAATATTGCTGCAGGAGCGTTAATCGTCATGGATGTAGATATTTTTGATAGATCAATTCCACTGAACAATGTCTCCATGTCTTTTAATGTGTCAATCGAAACACCCTCTTTCCCTACTTCACCTAAGGCTTCATCGTCGTCCGCTTGATAACCATAAATTGTATGTAAACTAAAAGCAACGCTCAAGCCCGTTGTACCGTGTTCTAATAAGAATTTGTATCTCGTATTCGTTTGTGCAGCCGTCCCAAATCCAGCAAATTGTCGCATAGTCCATAATCGACCTCGATACATATTGGTGTAGGCTCCACGAGTAAAAGGGAATTTTCCGGGTGTTCCTAAGTCCATATTGTAATCAAAATCTTTGATATCTTCTGGAGTATAAAGTGTTTTAATTTCTATATCGGATAGATTTGTAAATTTGTCGCGTCTTTCAACTTTGGTCGGTTTTAGGGTTTTACTTTCATCAATTTCAGTCATAATAATATCTCGTTCCTAACAAATTTAAACAGGATTATAACAATATTAACTTAATTAACCTAGTTTTTGATAAGAATTCAAATGTATTAATTCTTATTATAATAACTCTTTGTTAGATATAGCGTGCTATTTCCTCAAATAGAAATGTTTGTCAATAAGAAATATTTAATGTTGGAGTCTATAGCACTATCTATTTTAGGAAATTATGTGCTCTTGTACGCGTCGTTTATAGCAGAACAACCACCACATCGAACGCAGCCCGCTTTACTTTTCAATGGGTTAACTCCATATTCTTTCATTAATTTAGCAGCTTTTGTGTAAATTTCTACCATAATATCTGATGTAATCGTGGACATATTCTCCAACCCCGGGATTGATCTGACTGGAGTAATATATGGAATTACACCTAAAGAGATTATTTTTTCTGCATCTGAAATGAAATCTTCTGGAGATTCACCAAAACCGGTTAAAAGATAGGAAGAAACCTGATTTTTTCCAAAAACATCAAGTGCATGCTTCCAATTTTTTTCGTACGCCTCATAGGGTATGCGAGATTTGCCTGGAGTTACAGTATTTCTTAAATTTTGATCGAGAACTTCAAGATGGATTCCAATTGTATTTGCGCCAGCGTCTTTCAACTTATCAATATATGTTATATCTTCTAAAGGCTCAATTTGAACGTGGAGAGGAAGTTTAGGAAAGTTGTTTTTAATGCCTTCTAATAGTTCAATATATCTTATTGCGCCTTTATCAATCGCTTCGTCTGTACCACTCGTTAAAGTCATATGATTACATCTTCCTTCCTTTTTCGCAGCTATAATCACTTCGGACATTTGCTTTGAATTTTTTTCTTCAATTGTTGCTCCATTCTCCAAGCTTAACTCGATAGCACAGAATTTACAACCCTCTCCGCATCCATGATATACACACTTTTGGTAAATCGTGCTTGACAAACAGTCTATTCCGTGAACTAAGGCAATTTTTTTCATCGGAATTCCGTCAGAGGTGATGTATTCAGGATTGTAAAAAGTTGGGTTTTGAACTAACTTCAACCTACTGTGCTCGGATTTATTTTTAATATCATAAATTAAGAAATATCCATCCTCATTTTCCCGAACAACAAGATTTGACTTTAAAGGATCGTTCGACAGAGCAGCATTTACAATTGCATGATTCTCGAAAAGAAAATATCTCCCACCTATTGGTCCTGCGCCTCCTTTACGACCGTATGATATCTCAATTCCTTGAGATATATAATGGTCAATCAATTTTTCATCTAAAAATAAACCATTACATAAAATCTCCGTCTTCTTAACAAAAGAAGTGTAATTATCAATCATTTTAACCGTATTTTAATAAAATTTTTTAATTATTCTTCATACAATGAATTTAATAACACATTATAATTTTAATTCTTATTAATTGTAAATAGTACATTATAAATTGATTTAATTATGGCCAAAAATAGACCGTGGCATTGTTATTCTTCGTGGAGTAGAAGACCGTACCAGCATAAACGCAGTGCCAATCATAGGAGAGAATATGCAAGAGGAGGCGCTCAAAGTAAAATAGTTCGCTTTTGGGGGGGAAGTAAAGAAGTTCCTTGGGAAGAATTCGAGCTTGTGGTTTCGTTAGTAGTCAACCGCCAGATACAAATCTCTTCAAATTCTCTGGAAGCAATCCGTATAACTATAAACAGTCCTTTACAGAATAAAATAGGAAGATCAAATTATCGGTTTAGAGTAAGACCCAAACCTTTTCAAAAATATCGAGAGAATAGGATGTTGGCCTTTGCAGGAGCTGATCGAGTTCAAAGCGGTATGAGGCGCTCATTTGGAAGGTCTACAGGGGTTTGCGCTCGAGTAAGAGCAGGAAGTGTCGTCTGCGATGTTGGCACGAGTTTAAAAAATTTATCTGTCGTAAGAGATCGATTAAGAATAGCTTCAATGAAAATCTCGAGTCCATGTAGTACTGTTATTACTCGTTACAAAACTCTTGAGATATTCAAACAATCTGGTTTACCTCTATACGACGATAAAAAGCGACGTGAAATTCCGATGTTCGAGATGGCGGTAGCTTAAAACACCAAATTACTTATTTTTGCATTTCTCTTTTTTAATTCTATTTATTGGTTTCGTAAAACATTTTTTAACGAGCAAACCAATTAAATAATAGTACCTTAAACTACAAGTAGGTGGTAGTGTATTTCAAAATTACGAGTTGGATTAGTTGGTGCTGGTGCTTTTGGGACAATTCATTTAATGGCGTATGCTAAAAATCCTGATTGTGAAATAGTAGCAATCGCTTCCAGAACCGTGGAACATGCGAAGGTGGTATCTGAGAGATTTAATATTCCCAATATATATGTTGGTAGAAATAATTGGAAAAACTTGTTAGATAAGGAAGAATTAGATATCGTAAGTATCTGTACCCCAAACTATTTGCATGCTCCCATCGTGTTAAAGGCTATTGAGAAAAACTGTAATATTTTGTGCGAAAAACCAATCGCTATATCTCGTGAAGAATTATCCCAAATCGAGGAGAAATTAAAAAATACAAATATAATCTTTTTTACTTCTTTCCAAAAGCGCTATAATCCCGTTTTTAAACTACTTAAGGATATAATAAAAAAAGATGTTCTTGGTAAAATAATCTCAGCGAGGTATTACTTTAGTCATTATGGACCCTATAAGTCTTGGCAAGCAATTTCTGAAGAGAAATGGTTTTTTGACTCCGAAAAGGCTGGAGGTGGAGTTCTATTAGATCTAGGAGTCCACTGCATTGATATCTTACGATATTTACTAGGAGAATACGATATAGTTAACGGTATAAACTTTAACACCTCTTGTATAAATATGCAAGACGAAGATAATTGCAGTGTTCTTTTTAGATTTAAGAACGACGCTCTAGGATTTATAACCGCTTCTTGGTGTAACGAACCCCTTGAAACGGTCGATATTTTTGGCACCAAGGGGTATATTAAGTTGGATTTGACAAATAAGAATTTTGTTTCTTACGGTCCTCGAAAGTTAAAAAAGAATGAATTTCTCCAAAGCCTTATTGAATACAAGTCATCCGGAGAGATGGCTCAATATATTTTAATCGATCATTTTATTGAATGCATCAAAAGAAAAACCCAAGAAAACCCTAATTTTGAAGATGGGAAAAAAGCTGTGGAGTTTGTACTTGATGCATATTCTCTTAAGGAGTAACGCTACACTTTAAAAAATAAACATCAAATTTTTAACGACCTAATCTCTCCTATCTATAATTAGAAATATTCTATCAAGATAGATAAACATTGAAAGATTTACAACCGTTTTTCAATCCAAAAAGCGTCTTAATAGTAGGAGTTTCAAGGCAAGCACTCTCATTCAGTTTTACAGTGTTAAAAAATCTCTTAGAAATCTTTTACAAAGGGAAGCTTTACATCCTAAACCCTAATGCCAATGACATTTTAGGAGTTAAATCATACCATTCTTTTGAGGAATTACCCGAAATTCCAGAGTTAGCCGTGATTGTCTTAGGAAAGAATATCCTTGAAGTGGTTGAAAATCTTGGAAAAATCGGCGTTAAATATGTTGCAATTCAAACTGAACTAAAACCAGGTGCAGAAATAAACGATTTAACCCTCAAACTACATCAGATGTGTATAAAATATGGTATTACATATTTAGGACCGTCCATGTTAGGAATAATCAACTTTAGCGATAACTTTACGACTTCGATTATCCCTGTGCGACAACATATTATGCGAGGAAACAAAAACGTAAAGGAGGGGATATGCTTCATTGCTCAATCGGGGGGTTTAGCAGGTGCAATGGGATGGTGGACACCTCCACAAAAATTACCAATTTCAAAGGTTATTCATTTAGGAAAAGGATTTCATATTAATGAAGCTGATGTACTTGAGTATTTCTTACATGACGATACGACTAAAGTAATATCCCTTTTTTTAAGAGAAATTTCTGACGAATTAATTGAGGCGGTCAAGAAAGTTAGCCCAATTAAACCGATTCTTTTTTATTATGTGGGAAAAGAAGAAGATCAAGAAGAGAAATTAAAGGACGCCGGAGGGGTACTAGTGTTAAACTACATTGAACTTTTTGAACTTGCTAAAATATTTTTATGGTGTCCCGAGCCTAAAGGCGTTAATCTAGGAATCATTGGGCCGAGTTCAGGAGCAATTCATTTAATTATAAAAGAAATGAGAAAACAAGGATTGGCTTTAGCTAAACCTGGTGAAAATTCGCGGGATATTATATTTGATAAGGTTGGAGGGTCGACGTGTAATTTTGGAAACCCCGTAGATTATTGGCCGCCTGAAAAATTTGTTGGAATTAAAATTTGCGGAATCTATAACGCAGCTTCAGAAGCGCTTTTGAGCGATCCCGCTGTGGACGGATTAATTTTAGCCCTCGAGTTTTTTACTGAGATCGAATTTGATTTTAACATTTACGCTTCAATTCTTGAAACTTACCCTGATAAACCAATAATTACCATTTTGATTCAAGCAGAAAAAGAAGGGGCAAAGAGAGTTATTAAATCTGCAACAGATCTCAAAATTCCCGTATTTGAAAACGAAATTGAGAGAGCTGTTCGAGGTTACAAACTCCTCTATGATTACTATTCAAAAATTAAAAAAAGAAATTAGAATTAACTTAAAAAAATCTCCTGTAATTCTTCAGGAATTTCATCTCCATCGTCCATCAATGAGATTGCGTAGATTTTATCTCCACATTTACACTGAGCTCCTTCAAATAAGTAAAAGTTGAACTTATCTTTCCATCGACAAACATTTATTGTGAGAATATCAACAACTTCACCACATAAGCAATAAATTTGTGCGTCAGTTGAGTAATTTGGAATAATTTCGCTAAATTTTAAGCTAGATTCTGAAAATTCCGACTCACTTAACATCTGATTAATACTATCAGCAAGATCATCTTTCAAACTAGGAACGAAGTGCGAAATAACACCGTCTTTGCCCTTCATTTCAGTTAATACGATAAAATTTTTCTCTGACTTTTGGCGTTTCTTCCCTTCTGGAAAAATTGGTTGGTTATACTGTTGTTGAAGGCTCTCGGGAATTGGAAAAGGTTCCATACCTTCGGGATATGCAAACGAAACATAATATTCTGTCATGCCTTTTAATTTTTTTTGGTTTATTACGTTTAAATCCTCGTAATCTCTCGTAAATAAAGAGAACTTTATCAGCTCCAACGGTACTTTTAACTCTAATAGTTGAGATCTGATGTTAGCCAAAACTTCTCCAACATAACTTTTTAGAACTAAAACATCATCTCGGTTTTTAACATAAAATTCATCTCTCGTGTCTCCCTTAAATTGAAACCATTTTTTAACTACGGAATTTCTTACGAATTGAGGAACCATACAAAATACACATATTAGAGGGAGCATAAGAAAAGAGTCAATGTTGATTCCAAAAATCGGCAATAAGAAAAACAAAAGTGCTACTCCTAATAATGGTCCAGTAATCATCAAATTAAGTCTGCGTAATCTCTTATCAACTGATCTATTTATTCCTTTGCTAATTGCTAGTTCTTCAGTATTACCTTTTATTTTAGTAAGTGTTTCAAGGATTTTTTTATCCTCAAATCCTTTCTTTAAGAGTTTATCTTCTTCTCCACCGAACTCAAATTTATCGATTTTTTCCGTTATTCTTTTCACATACTGGTCGATAGTACGATCTTTAAAGGCAAAATCTAGAGGTTCTTCAGAAAAATAGTCCAAAAATTTAACAACGGATAATTTCCCTTCTATGTCCTTAAGTTCTTCCGGAC
>JAHLWV010000012.1 GCA_019057735.1 Promethearchaeota archaeon
TTTTTATTATAAATTAAAATAATTCTTTTTTTTTATTTCCTGAAAAATTACTAATTTCCCAATGTATGTTTATTTTTAATAATATTTTGTCATTGTAGGTATAACACACACAATAAACACGACCAAATAGAATAAAAATAACTTCATAAATCGCCTTATCTTTATTTTTTTCTTGTCTGAAGAAAAATTTTTATTCTTTTCTCTTCCTTTTACACAAAATTACCATTCTTGATGGTACTATTTAATTTAAAATCAAAACTCTTTATCAGTGATAAAAAATTGTATCGATACGACACTCCTTAATCTTTGCAAAGCTTCCTTAAGTTTTTTTACTCTTTCAAAGGACCCAGACACTGCAATAATTTCTAAACATTTTTCAAATTCAAGATGTACGTGTAAAGTTGATGTAATAACATCATAGAAATGATGTTGAATATCGTTTTTCAAGATTTCATCCGTTTGTTGAACAGATGCGTAAATCGGTCTAGAATCGAATTCATGATCATGGTGTTTATCATCATGATTAACTTCATGAGAATGTTCTGAGGAATCTTCCTTTTCATGTTTATCGGTAAAGTGTTCGTGAAGCATAATTATTGGAATGCAACCAACAACGTTTCCAGAAGCTTTCGTAATATTCTCTTCACTAGCCATTAAAGAATACATAGCTTTCCTGATACAATCTGATCTCGAAATACCAATATTATTCCTGAAAGCTTCAAATTTATCATATAAATCTTTGGGAAGTGAAACTGTAAAGCGCTTATAATCTTCCATTTTAGACATCTTAATTTTTATAAAAATAGGATATGCTTATTTCTTAATTAAAATAGCTATTGGTACGCTAGCTTCCCGCCATTGAGCGATCTTGCCAGAATACTCCAAATTTAATTTAACTCTACCATGATCGCCTAAAATTACCATTAGAGAGTTATTTCTAAGTTGTTTGTAGTTCCCTAAAATCCACTTGTCAGTACGAAGTATTAATTTATCAATCAAGTCCTCGGGAGTTCTTTGTTTTAATGCTTGTTGTTGCTTGTGAAGATTTTCAAAATCTAAATAATGCATCCAAGACATTTCAAAATTATTTATAACCTTTGCAGATTCAACCCATGTGGCCATATCCGTTTCTTTTGGAATTGAATGAGTTCCTCCATCGTATCTAGCGATGTCTTTTTTTCTTCCAACAAAACATGATTTCTTTCCATGTTCGTTTAGATATCTTAACAAATGAAACCCATTGGGTTCAAACTCGAATCCTCCATACATCATTTGATGTAAGACGCCTAAAGTATAAGGGTTTTTGGTGGAGAGAAGCAACATTACTTGGGAATTTGTTATCATAAATTCGGGTTTATTAAATGTGAGTTCAAATAAACCAAAATTATCAATTATACTTACACTTATTCGTTCAATGCCTTGATAGAGATCAACAACCTCTTTAACAGGTTCTGGAATTATTCCAGATGGTGGATCAATACCTAACAACTTTATAAAAGTTGAAGGTATTTGATCTAAGTAACATTTGATAGTTTGAAGTTCACTCATAACTAATCATTTCTCTTTTAGTCTTACATTTATAACTATTAAATTGAAATTAAGTACAATTTATTATAAAATAACAACGGTTTATTATTTTTAGTATTGTTATTTTATTTATATTACTAGGTATAAATTCACCTATTTTAATCATGAGAGTGAACATGTGATGAAATCTATATATTTTGATTTAACTAACTCAGGAATCTCGGGGGATATGTTGTTAGCATCGTTATTAGGTTTAATACCTAATCCAACTCAAATTATCACAAATTTGAAAGATTTAAAGAAAAATTTAAAAGATATATTTAAAATAGAACTTGATCTAAGGATAGTTAAAAGAATGGGGATAGAAACTAATAGACTTGAAATAATAATAGAGGAATCTAAAACGCATAGAACTCCGGAAGATCTTTCGAACGCTCTCGATGAGTACCTTAATGAGAACTATTTTTCGAATCCGGCTAAAGAGTTTGCAAGGAATGTTTTAAGTACTTTATTCAAAGCCGAAGCTGAAGTTCACGGAAAATCAATTGAAAACATACACCTTCACGAATTAAGTTCAGTTGACACATTAATTGATATTTTGGGAGTGACGAATGTTATTGATACAATAGGAGGATTTGACACGGATTTCTCATATTATTGCAGCGAAGTACCTCTTGGTGGTGGAAAAATAAAAAGTGCTCACGGAATCTTGCCTATCCCTGCTCCAGCTACAGTAAAAATATTAGAAAACTCTGGTTTGTCTGTAAAAGGAGGGCCTATTGAAATGGAACTAGTAACTCCTACTGGAGCAGCACTATTGGTAAATTTGCATCCAACCTATTCAGAATTCGTTCCATCTATGAATTTGCTAAAGATAGCCTGTGGAACGGGTCAAAAGGAGTTTAACTCTTTTTCTAATACACTTCGTTTGTTTTACGGAGAGATAAAGGATTTGATGAGTTCTAATGAGTTGCATCCTATAAGTGATTATGTTGAGGAAGTTAGTATTCTAGAAACAGCTGTAGACGATGTATCAGGAGAAATTCTAGGCAATTTTGTAAATATTTTAGGAAACGAAGATATTCTAGACATTCAAATAATTCCAAGTATTACTAAGAAAAATCGCCCTGGTCATATTATCAAGATCATTTGTGATCCTTCCCGTAGCTATGATTTCATACTTAAAACTTTAAGGGAGTTGGGTACGCTTGGTGTAAGATTCTATTCAAGCAAGCGTGTTTGCGTTAATCGTAAGAGTGTAAATGAAAAAATAGAAATTAATGATAATTGGTATGAACTGAATTTTAAAATTTCGTTTATTAATAATGGAGAAAAAACAGAAGTTATCAATGTGAAACCTGAATTTGAAGATTTAAGAGCAATCAGCAAAGAAACATCTCTGCCTGTTAAAGAAATACTGTTTTATTGTCAAAATGTGATAGAAATGCTTTACAAGACTAATTCATAGCCACGGCTTACTCATCTTATATAAAATTAAAAAAAAAAAGGATTTTTTTAAATTTAATGGCCATACTTCGATTGATTTAGTAGTTATCTATATTGAATTTCTTTAAATTAAATTCATCTTTTACTATTTGTTCAGAAAAAACTTCCAACCTGCTAATTTCGTTTTTGATTTCTATTTCTTTATCTAGCTTCCCTAAATCATGAAAAATTTCTGCAGCTTCAGTAAAAGATTTTATGCACTCGTCAGAATTACCTGAAATTTCGAGGTCTTCAGCAAGAAAAACTAAACTCTCAGCAATATCTAACTTTCTCCCTATTTTCTTTTGAATTTTTAATGCCTGATACGAATATTTTAACCCTTCTACATGATTTCTAAATTTAGAATAAGTTCTTCCTAAAGCTCTTAAAACCATAGCTTCTTCGTTTCTAAGATTATTATCCTTGCTATATTGTAACAGATTTTCCAAAAACAGAATTAACTCTTCTTTTTTGGTTTCTTTCGAAGTATCTAAATGATCTAATGCTTTAATAAAACTCTCTAAGGCATTAAGAATATCGCCACTTTTAAAAAATTCTTTAGACTTTTCAAAATTATCAATTGTTGCGACCATCGGTCTCAACTTTATAGTATGTTAGTTTTTTTTATATTTAGAATTAGTAATTTCAATATTAATTATGTTAATCTAAATATATATACTTTCACATTCAATTTAAAAGGTGTAAATGGTCAAAATCGGTGTTAGTTCTGAACAATCTTCATTTGCATATAGCAAAATATTGGTCAAATAGTTATAGTTATTCGATTAAAAAATATAAAAAAAAAGAAATTTAAAAGCTAAAAAACACCAAGAGGTATTAATAGGGGACCGAAGATACACAAAAGAACGACAGCTATTCCGTAAATAACTCCTACTACCTTAATTTTATCTTTTCTTTCGGGAAGGTCATACACGTAAAATGCTCCCACAAAAAAGTGAAAGTAACCTATAAGAAAGATTAAAATAGGGTTGTACCAATTCCACCACACATATTCCCATATTAAATAATTGCCCCAATTCAATAGAATCTCGACAAACACAGAAAATAGTGTAAAGCCGATTGCCATAGCCCAGCGATTTGGAAGTCCGAAAATTTTCTTTTCTTTGTCTCCTGACAAAAACTTAGCAAAAACAATTCCTCCGATTGAGAACATAAATGCTATTTCTATGTTCCACCCAATTAAGATTATATAAGCACTTGCTCCCGGTGTGGTCCAAAACGCCGAGTAGTTAGAAAACGCAAAAACTAACCCGTTCCAAATTTCATTAATAAGGTCAAGTCCTAATAATGTTAAACCGGCAAAGACAGTGCTCCAATTGTTAGTCTCCCTTGCTTTTTTGATCTCTACACCGTAGATATATAAAACAATGACTAAAAGAGTAACAACATACCATCCTGTTACAGGATTTAATTGTCTCAATTTCGATAACGCTTCAAGAGACGCAGCTGTAGGTGCCATAACATACCCATTTTTTATTATAGTTTTTTAAATTTTATTTTAAGATATAATAATTTTAAATTAACTTGCTATAAAAATATACAAAATTTGTAATCTCATACAAATATTAAGAAGAAACTCTTAAGTGAAAAATTTATTTTGCGATCTTGTTAGCTATTAAAGCGGCAGAAGCACCTGCTCCAAATCCATTGTCAATGTTAACTACTAATAATCCTGGAGAACATGATTGAAGCATCGTTGTTAAAGCACCAATACCTTTTTCCCCTAAACCGTATCCACTAGATATAGGAACCCCTATTACAGGAATGTCAACGAGGGCTGCAACAATTCCAGGTAAGGTTCCTTCCATCCCTGCGCATACAATTACTACGTGAATATCTTCTTTAATCATTTCACTGAGAGGTTTAAAAAGACGATGAATGCCAGCAATTCCTAAATCGTAGCTAGTAAATGTTTCACATCCCATTGATTCTGCAATTACTTTAGCTTCCTCAGCAATAGGGATATCTGAACTTCCGGCTGAAATTATGCCAATTCTTCCACCCTTCTTTTCAAATTTTAAGTCTTTTTCTTTTACTATTACAATTTTAGCCAATTCGTTAACAACTAATGATAATTCTTCTCTTCCACCAAAAATCTTACAAATTAACGCCTTCTGTTCTTCTTTATACCTTGATACAATCGCAAATTTGTTTTTTTTTAAAAATGTTGAAATTATTTCTATTATCATTTGAGGTGGTTTGTTTTGCGCGTAAATAACCTCAACAACGCCAGTGCGTAACTTTCTAAAAATATCTAATTTGGCAAAATCTCCAACCTCTTCAATAGCATTTGCTTTTAGCAATTTTTCAGCTTCTTCGATTGAGCATTCTTTTTTTAACAACCGATCTAATATTTCTCTGATATCATCCATTATCATTCACCGAATTAAATTTCGTAAGATTTTACGTTCAAATCTCCATATTCTTAGAAATCTTTTAGCCTTAATAAATTTAGAAAGATGTTCCAACATATTTTTTTTAACATTTTCATATTAGTAGGTGTAAAACACTAAATTTTAAGACATTTTTCAGAATTATTTGAAATTCAGGATGGTGTGAGTTTTTAAATATATTAGTGTACCCATTATAAATTACCTTAGATACAAAATCATTATTTAGCATCATCATTCTAATGTTATTTTCCTAAATCTCAATTTTGTTAGGATTCACATTAGTAGAAGGAGATCAATTTGTCAGACACAGTAATTAATAGAAATATTGAATACATTCAGCAAAGAAATGAATTTGACTATTTAAAGGCTTTAATTAATTCTTTAGGGAATGGCAGATGTATTGGTATCTTATTACACGGCCCTCCTGGAACGGGTAAAACTCTTTTAGCAACATCTCTCGCTAAGGATTTCAATTCTTCATATTTTATAATTGATGGTTCACCAGATCTTGATAGAAGAGATATCGAAGGGAATTGGGAGTTATTTAACGGCGATACCAAGTTCAATCATGGACCATTAACGAGGGCTATAGAAGACGCAAATAAAAACGGTATATCTTTTATTGTTATAAATGAAATAAATGCGATTAGAGAAAGTGAGCAAATATCGTTAAATTCCCTACTCTCAGAAAGTCATATCAACTTGATTTCGAAAGGATTTGAAAGATGTAGCTTAAAAGAAACGAGTAAACTTGTTATAATTGGGACGATGAACAAGAGCGTATTAGGAATTAATAAACTTCAGGAAGCATTTGAAGATCGTTTCTTAGTTTGCCCTGAAATAACATATCCCACAAAACAGAAAGAGATCGAAATTGCTGTTAAACTATCAGGATGCAAAAAAATGGTCGCTGAAACCGTTGTAGACGCGGCTAGACAGATCAGAAAGCAAGCAATAAAAGATTTTTCGATAACTAAAATATTCTCTACCAGGTTAATTGTTAATTTCTGCTTAATTGTATCAAATATGTCTCCAGCTTATTTAAGATATAATATTGAGAATGTTATCATCAATAAATTAGGTGAGAATCAAGAAGAAAAGAAAAGTATCGCGATGATACTGGATGGAAAATTATTTGAAGACAATTTAAAGAAATATTTGGTCCCATTTTCTCAGGTTAAATCAAGTATAAAGGCGGGTTTAATTTCTCCGAGAGCTCCAGAAGCCAAAATTGTTAGCAATTTTAAAAGTAAAGTGGAAAAGTATGTGTTTGAATTAGGAAATGGTAAATATAAAAATAAAAACGGAAGTCTTATGTGGAAATTTTTCGAGTGGTTTTGGCAACAACATAGAACATCTTTAAAAGATTACATACAATTAACTGAAAAACTTGGATATCATAAGGTTTATAAGGAAAACATAAGACAAAACCACCTTCACAATGGAGAAATAACATTCCGCTATATAAAGTGGCTATATAGAAATAAGAATAAAGATTTAATGGATTTTATGCGGCGAATCTGTCCGGTGTTAGATTAAATTAATAAACCATTAGTATATGTAAGTGTGGTGATCAATTTATCAGCTTTGTATGACCTTTTTGAAAAAGATTTCTTCTCAGATTTATTTGCTCTAATCAATATTGGAAAAAGAATAAGTGGAAAGAAGGATATTTACATTGAATTTAACCAGAATTCACTGCTTACTTTTACTGATGGAAGGTTTATATATTTACCAAAAAAGTTAAAAAATGATATTGCTACAGCCCAAGGTTTAGTTGCTCATGAAAGCGGACACATAGGTTATGGTTCATTTGAGCTATCTTTTATAAAACTCATTGACATTTTTTCAAAAAAATACAACTTACCACAATACTTCATAAAACAAGTTATCAATGTTGTAGAAGATGTTAGAGTTAATTCTTTAAACAATATTAAGTTCCCCGGATTCTACAATAATTTGCGAACCTTCACATTACAATTACTTCCTGATTTAATCCTTAAAATGAAGTGCTCAGGAAATTTGCTTATTTATATTAATTTATTCATGGAAAACTATAAAGAATTTCAAAAAAAGCCAAAATTCAGAACGCGAAATATGAGCAAAGAAGATTGGCGTGCGATTTCCACGGCAAAAAAATTCCTTTTAAAGTCGCTAACGCCCGCTTCATCGATAATTACGATTGATCAATTGTGTAAGGTTTTAAAGAAGTTTTACATGAAAAGAAAAATAAATCGGGTTAGAGTTTCTCCACAAAAAGTAAGCATTAAAGCATTTCATGAGCCGAACTACGATGATTACTTTGAAACAGACGAAATTGGTGATTATGATGAATTATCTGAAATTATTGAAGAGGGAGATTCTGAAACATATTTAAAAGAACTTCAAAATTCAGATTTCATGGAAGATCCTTGCCTTTACGAGAATATTGAGGAAGGAGAGTACCATCGTAATTCGCCCGTAGATCTCGAATCGTTAATAAATCATTTTGAAGACTTTATCGAACGGGACAAGAAAATGGAATCATCAGAATTAAGTTCAGCTAGTGAGAAAGTAATTGAGAAAATTAAGGATTTAGATCTAAACACGGCGGACATTGAGAAATTAATAGAAGAGATTGAACGAGATTCAAAAATTGAATCTATAAAAGGCTACCTCAAAGAAGCTCTTAATTCTAATGAATTTGATTTAAACAAGGATGAATTTAAGCAATTAAACTCTTATGAAAAATTAAAGTTATTATGCCAAGATAACGAGAATCTGAAAGCTGCTGAAATTGAGGATTTAATTGCGATTTTGAATAACGAGAATCAAAATAACAATGCCCTTCTGAAAGATGTTAATTTTATTAATGAAATTAGTAAATTGGTGTCAGATTCTCAAACTGCTATGGAAGGAAGGTTCTTGTTAATTGAGAATCATGACCAATTTAATGAAACCGAAAGAAAAGTAAATGATGTCTACATTGAAAATGAAGATATGAGATCAATAGAATTATCTTACAATGAAATCGTAAAGACACATAACAACATAATAACTAAGTTGAAGTATTTATTTCGAGATTTGAGAAATCAAAATGATGTTGACAATTCTCAAAAAAGAGGACGATTAAATAATAAGTTTATTAAAGCAGTTACGAGCGATTTTAAATATAATAAGTGTTTCACGAGAAAATTAACTCAAAAAGAATTAAAAATCTTAATGATGGTGGATATCAGTGGAAGCATGGCAGGAATTAAATTAGAAGCAGCTAAAGTTGCTATGGTAATTTTATGTGAATCCCTCTACGAAATTGCTCAATTGCGTATCGTACTCTTTACTGGTGAATATGACGCCTTAAATATTCAATTAAAGGATTTTGAAGAATACCCAGATGTTAAAAAATTTGATAAATTTGGACGTCATCAACGCATTGGGAGCAATCTAGATGGTGTGTCCCTAAAACATGAAGCAGCTAAACTGGAAAAGAATGTATTAATCTTAATGATTTCAGATGGTCAACCTGCAGGTACTCAATATGGATTGAATGACGCAATAAAGGAGATTCAAGATGTTAAAAAAAAATTTAAAATCTATGCTTTTTCAATTGATGCTAAAGGAGATTATCTCAACAAACTATATGGTAATGACTGGATTTTAACAAAATCATCAGATAGAACAGATCTAGCGGAAAAATTGACACAGTTCTGTAAATTTGTCGTAAAAGAATTTTATAGGTGAAATTTATAATTAAACTGTATTAAAATTGTTGCTTCTACATTTTCATAAGATTATAATAGAGTTGTTAATTGAACATTTGAAACCTTTTTTTGATATAATATATTACCATTTATTATAACCAAAATCAAATAGAGTGAGATTAGATGTTTGATTATAAATCTTATAAAGATGTTGATTTAAAAGGAAAGAAAATTTTGATGAGAGTTGATATTAACTCTAATATCGATATTGAAAATAATAGAATTCGCGAATCACCTCGAATTCACGCTCTAATTCCTTCATTAGAAGAACTAAAAGAGAGTGCTGTAGTAATTATGGCCCACCAATCTCGACCAGGCAAGAAAGATTTCACCTCTTTAGAATTACACGCTGGAGAAATAAGGAAATTATTAGATCGCCCTGTAAAATATGTCGATGATGTATTCGGAGAAATAGCAACTAATGCAATAAAAGATCTTAAGGTAGGCGAAGTGTTAATCCTCAATAATGTACGAACTTGGGAACCTGAAACTAAACAATTTAAGGACTTTTCTGAAGCAGCAAACTTGGAGATGATTAAAACCCTATCGCCGTTGTTCGACTATTTCATTGCAGATGCATTTGGAGCGGCTCATAGAGCACAACCCTCGATAATTGGGTGGCCAACATTAATAGCAGGACCCACAACCGTTAAAGAGTTCGAATATATGACTAAAATCTTAGAGTCCCCCGAAAAGCCAATGATTATGCTTATTGGAGGAGCTAAAGCTATAGATAAGTTTAAAGCCATGAAATTCAATTTTGAAAACGAAAAATTAGATTACGCACTCTGCTCTGGTTTAACAGCTATATTAATCTTTGAGGCTATAGGAATTGAAACAGGAGAAGCAAACCGAGGAGCAATAGCAAAAGATTTAGATATAGCAAAGGATGACATTAAGGAAACCTACGAAAAATTTAAAGACAAGATCATTTTGCCTAAAGACTTAGTAATAGAAGAAAATGGGAACCGTAAAGCAATCGCTATCAGTGAATTAAAGGATTACAACGCTGTAACTGGTGATATAGGTCCTAAAACTACAGAAGAATTCACAGAAATCATAATGAATGCAAAAACAATTATTGCTAACGGACCACCTGGTATTTTTGAAAAAGAAGTATTTAGAAAAGGTACTTTTGACATGGTTAAAGCAATGGCTGAAGCTGCTAAAACAAATGGAGCTCTTTCTGTAATTGGCGGTGGAGAAATGGGAACTGCAGCGGAAATGTCTGGTTATGCTCAGGAAGTTTCCTTCATTTCTACAGGCGGGGGCGCTATGCTAGAAATATTATCAGGAAAAGATGTTCCTATGGTTAGAGCTTTAAGAGAAAAAAAACCCTAAATATTACGTTAAATTTTTTTTTTTTTTTATATATTTTTTCTAGTAATATTAGTCATGTTTAACTAGATTTGTGATCTTTCAGAAAAAACTAATAAATTATTTATTTTTTAATAATATACAATATTTATCTCAAAGTTAAGTATTTTTTAGACTTAAATTAGGGAATTCAATCTCGGGCCCGTGGTCTAGCTCGGTATGACGTCTCCTTGACGTGGAGAAGGTCGTGCGTTCAAATCGCACCGGGCCCATTATATAACAAAACAAAATCTATAAAAATGCCGATAAGATTTCGCTGGACATCAAAGGAATACATGCCAATAGCTCTAATGCTATTTGGTGCTTGTGGAATTTTCCAAGTCTTGTTTATATTCTTGGCTCAATTCATACTTGGAGTTGGGAATTATTTAGTAGTAATATTAATACCGGTTGGCACAACCATAGCTCTTTTTTTTGGAGTAGTTATTATATTTGAGTCGTTTGTCCAAGTTGAAAAAAGGAAGAAAATGAGAAGCCAATTTCAAAAGTCAAGAATAGGGGTATCTAAACTTCGAACAATATTATATTTTCCCATTATTAGACCGATAATAATAGTTTTTCCTGTTTTTACTGTTATATTTTTTAGTACTTATGGGATAAGCCTGATCTTTTTAGATAATGTAATAACATTTTTGATATCGGAAAATTTAGCAGTACTAATCTCATTGCTCATTGCTAACATAATTGAAAAGAAATATGCAAAGATAAATCGGTATTAACATTTCATAGATTATACATTATAGAAGAATTGCATATTATATTCTAATTTTTATTTATTACTCAATTAAACTTTATATAATTGATTGTTTAAATTGTAATTATGACTGCTAGAAAATCTCCATTATTGAAGTAATTACAATTATGAGGTTTTTATAAATGAAAAAGCTCGAAATTCGATGTCCATCATGTTCAAGTAGAGGATATATTGAAATCTCAGAGAAAGAAGTGGAAAAAGCCGCTAGAGGCGTTTTTGCAGTAAATGTATCGGAAGGAATTGCTTGTGAACATTCTTTCGTAGCATATATCGATAAAAATCTTACAGTAAGAGACACTTTCATAGCAGATTTTGAACTAGAGCTTCCTGAAATAACAGTCCCACCAGTTAAAGAACCTGAAATGTCTTCTCAATTAGAATCAATTGATGTGAGCCTTATCAAACTTAATTTAACAGCCACTTTATTAGTGAACATAATTCGAGCGATTATTTTAAAAAAAAAAATATTGATACTTACTGATCAAACATTTATGGTTGATCAGATTTGCAAATTTCTTGATTACATAACGAAAAATTCCTATGAAATGTCTATACGGGTAAAATCAGAAGAGGAATACCAATCTGAGAGTTTTAAAGATGAAATTATATTGAAAAACAACAAAATCCTTCAAGATTACGACGATGTTCTTAATCCAAAGAAGATCAGTATTGAAAGATTATTAGTAAGAAAATTTATAGAAGAATACGAACCTATTCCAAGTTTAATTATTTTGCATGAAAGTATCCAAAAGACTTACGAGTTGTCCGAAACAATTGTGAAAAGAGTTAATAGTTTAAAAAAGAAAGAGAAACTTATTTCAAAAAAGGTAATTGAAGAGATCGCGAATGTACATTTTGTAAAAATCCAATTACCTTACTTAGATTTTCTCTATGAGATAGTTGAAAATTATTTTAAAATTCAAATTCCAAGGTCTTCTAACGTGTCTAATTTTTTGAGCACTTTATGATATAAATATCTATTACTTACGGAATTTAGTTCAGTAGAACTCATTAATTTTTTCAGCATGTTTTCCACCTTCTCAATTAGGACTATAATAGCAATAAGGGCACCTATAAATTAATAGTCTTTAAATTAAAGATTTAATGGATTTATACTATGAGAAAAAGATCTTATAATGAAAATATAAATGTTTTAAAAAATGAATATATTTTATATTTTATGAATTTATGAGAGATTTCTTATATTGAAAGTCTTAATTGTAGATGATAATCTCGCATTTTTAGAGCTTTTTGAGTTATATGCTGAAAACTACCCTCAATTTGATTTTGTTTATGGAAAATCAGTAAAAGAAGCTTTAAAAATTCTAGATAGTGAAAAAAATAAAGATATTTCCTTAGTTATAACCGATATTCGCATGCCCACGACATCTGGGATTGATTTAACTCAGTTCGTCAAAAAAAAATATCCAAAAATATCTATCATGATAATAACAGGGTTGGAATTAAGTCTATTTTCAGAAGAGTTAAATTCAGTTACAAAACTACTTAATAAAAATATTGGTTGTGAAGGAATTCTTAAAGAAGTCGAATTATTTTTTCAAGGTCGAGGATAGGAATAATTATCGTCTTAGGGGGCTTAAGTCTTAGTATTGCAGCTTAAAATTTAAAAAGTTCACAATTTTTATTGTTCAAAAGTAGCAAAGATATATAAATCCATTATTTTTTAAAATTTTTAGAGTGACTAATTATCAATTTAAGATTCAAAAATTATTTAACAGCGGAGATTTTAAGGATTTAGACACTTTATTACAAAAATTTGAGGCTCAATTTCAAAATGAACTTGAAAACTTAATCGAACTAAAACTTTTTAAGTGCCGTCACGAAGTTTTAATCGGAAACTACAAACAAGCTCTGGATAAGTTAGATTGGGTTTTAGAAAAGGTTAAATCTCTCCAAAACAACTTAATTTTTATCGATGCATACTTAATTCGATGTGAAGCTCTTCATTACTTAGGGAACTATGAAAGATTTGCAAAAGAGATAAAATTAATTGAAACGACAATAAAAGAAGCTTCACAAGAAGAGCATTATTTTTTGAAAAGAAATGCCAAATTAGAACAGTTGAAGGGAAGATATTATACGACCAAAGGAGATTACAATAACGCGTTAGAACACCTGTTTAAATCAGAGAAATTATATAGGAAATCAAATTTAAACTTGGGAGAGGCAACTACCCTAAATATGAGAGCAGGGGTATATTGGAGAAAAGGTGAATCAAAAAATGCAACTGAAGCGTTAAATTCGGCTGTAGAAATTTTTAAAGAATTAGGCAATAAAAAAATGTTAAGCTTAGCTTTCAATAATCTTGGGATTATGAATAACCAAGTAGGAGATTACGACTATGCGATTCAAAATTTTAAATTAGCATTACAAATGTCGATCCAAAATAAGGATATTCAAAATCAGGGGAAGTGCCTAGGGAACCTAGGTGGAACCTATTTATTAGTTGGTGAGCTCGATCTAGCTGAAAAAAACTTCTTAGAAAGTCTATCCCTGAATAAACAAATTGGGAGCAAACACGAAATAGCGCATGAATATTCTAATTTAGGGCATTTAGCGAATTCTAAGGGTAATTTCGAGGAAGCTATAGCGTATTTTAAAATGAGTATTGAAACTTTTAAGAGTATCAGCCAGGGACCGCTTTATTTGGGTCCATTGGTAGGTATCATCATAGCACTAATAGATTCTAATTTAAAAGATGAGAGTGACAAATATCGAAGAGATTTAGCAGAAATGTATCAACAACATGGAACTTTCAAAATCCAATTTTTAAATGAAATTACAATAGCATATTATTTAAAAAAATATGGAAACGAGAAAGAAATTTCCAAAGCCAAGCAGATCTTTCTAAAGCTTTATGAAAACTCAGATGTTGAATTTGACTGGAGGATGTTTAGCGTTTTAAATTATAGCGACTTGATTATAACACATTTAAAAGAAAAGAATCATCAAAGTGTTTTAAACGAGATAAAAAAATTAATGCTAAATGTTTTAGTGCTAGCAAAATCAGCCGTATCCTTTCGAATTTTCGCCCAAACTTACTTAATTCTCGCCCAAATTGAAAGGTTAGAAAATAATCACGACCAGGCAAGAGAATATTTGTTAAAGGCTGAATCTATTTCGAAGAATAAGAAATTAAAGTTGTTAAAAAAAATACAAAATTACTATTTGAAAATTGATTATTCAAAAATCACATTCAAACCTAATGATGCAATTTTTGAAGATCTAAAAACAGAACTAAAAGAAATGATATTAGTTAGAGGTTAGTAATTTCATATATTAGAAGTCCAATTGAGTTAGGTTTTAAGATAAACTTCAGATAAAAAGTTGAAAATGTTAAATTAAAAAAATAATTATATATTCTAGAAGTTACTTAAGGATTCCGATAATGAAAGTTCTAATCGTTGATGATAATGATTCTTTTTTGATGCTTTTTGAGTTATATGCTGAAAATTATTCTCAACATGATTTTATTTATAGTAGATCGGGAGAAGAAGCCTTAAAAATCTTAGAGAGTGAAAATGGAAGAGATATTTCTTTAATTGTAACCGATGTCCGCATGCCTACATTATCAGGGATTGATTTCGCTCGGATCGCCAAAGAAAAAAACCCCAAAATTCCCATAATGTTAATAACTGGATTGGAATTAAGCTATTTTTCAGAAGATGATCTAATGTTTACTACTAAACTACTAAATAAAGATATAGGTTGTGAAGGAATTTTAAAAGAAATCACTGCATTTTTTGATGATCAAGGATCCTAATAATTTCCGTGGTTGTTTAGCTTTTTTCTCTGCATTACGGCTTATAAGTAATAAAATATTTTCCGATGTTTGGATGTAATAATTTAAAGCAGTTCGTGAAACACACCTTTCACGAAGTTTTATAGCAGAGTCGTTTTTTGAATTATATTTAATAAATTCTATAAAATAAAATTAGATATGCGCCGCCCGGGACTCGAACCCGGGTCACCAAGTTGGCAACCTGATATACCCAAATTTGTTTACCAAATGAGGAGTATACTGACCACTATACTAGCAGCGCTTTTTGTTTAAGTCGTATAATGATATGAAAAATACATTAAGAAATTAAAATTTAATCTTTTAGCATAAAACTTAGAAAGTTATTAGAATTGTATGTTATATAATTTTAGATACAATCTGTTTTATAGAATTACTGTTAACAAAATCTTCTAATTCTTTCAAGCTGTTAGGTAAACCCTCTCGAACGCCAATCTCCTTACTTTCTAAATAGGACATTGCTGTTGCCATTTTAGAGGACTTCTCTAAAGAAAATCCATTTAGGTGAGATATTAAAAGACCTGTTAGAAAAGCGTCTCCCGCACCCGTTGTGTCCTCAACTGGACCTTCGTAAATCGAGCTATTTACAATATTTTGACCGTCTGAAATTATGGATCCATTTGGTCCATCTGTAATAGATATTAATTTTACACCCATATCTAAAAATTTATGAATCATAGGAACGGTGTCTTGCTCTTCAGTAAATTCTTGAGCTTCTTCTTTATTCAGGGAAACTACATCCGAGTTAGAAATTAAAATTTTTGCCCATTTTGGACTATTTTTAATGATTGACATGCTAGGAGCAGCAAATACTTTACCATTATTTTCTAATGTAAATGTAAGTGCTTTTTCGATTGCTCTACATCCATTTTCTGTAGTCAATGAAGTCCAAGCAAACGCTTTGATATCTTGAAACAGTTCTTCTTTGACATTCTCGGGCTTTAACATATTATTTGCACCTTTATATGCTAAAATGCTTCGATCTTTTCCCCATTCTGTTTTTAAAATTACTGAAAAAGCAGTACAATCCTCATCAGTTTGAATGACATTCGATAAATCAACGCCCCTCTTTTTCATATCATCTAAACATATATCAGCAGAAAAGTCATGCCCAAGTACGCCAATATAAGCACTTTTTAAGCCTAACATTGCGCAATTTGAAGCAATATTAGCAGCAGAACCTCCTGGAACGAATAAAACGCCATCTACATTCAATTTGTGACTATATTCAATTGCTGTATATTTTTTAACAATATCCTTATCTAAAAGTTCAAATCTAAGAATATCCTTAACTTGTAGCATACAATCAAGCGTGCAACTACCAATTGCGATTACTTCTGGATTCATTTTTAACACTCGTTTAAATTGAGTTTAAGAATAAATTAAAAATAGAGTTTAACCTTAAATAATTTTGGTAGGGTAGGAAGGAAGAAGAAGTAAATATTACTGATATTTAATCTCGTGATTTTAATTTATTTAACTCTTCTTCTAATTCTTTAACTTTTCCATCAGGATCTATTGATGGTAATGCTCTACCAACTTCAACTTGAATCTCAGCATCAATTTCGCCTAAGATATCTTTTACTTGACTATCTGAAACTGCAGTATCTAAAGTCATACTATCGATTCCATCCGAAGTTATTTCTTGCGTTACTTCAAAATCTTCCATGTCAATTCCGATTTCGGTCATCATTTCTGTTAGTTGTGGGACTGACAATTGACTCTTTAAAGCACCTAGACTAGAAGCGATGCCTGTCATTATGTTAGAAATGTCTTTAACTGCGCTAGCCTGTTCTAGTTTGAACACCATTCCTTCTAAGTTCGTTCTAAAATGGTCAATCGCCCTAGCTTGTTTTTTAACTTGGAGATAATTTCGTGCGTGGAATGCGGACCCATCCATATCACCAGCTTTTCGCAATCTAACGGCTTTATCTCTAGCTTGTTTTGCTGTGATTTCCATGCGTTTCGCCTGTCTCATTAATCTTTTATTAAACACCTTAAGTTTGACGGTAGCGGAACGGACGGTGTCTTTTTTCTTTCCTCCGGACAACCAATTTGACATATCTTTCAAAAAACCCATTTTTTCTCACATTTTTCGTGTTTTTATATAATATAAGAAAACTCAAGATTATATAATTTTTTGTTGTAGACCAATGTTTACAACACCTTTTTAAAAAGAAAATTTGATATACGTGGAAGAATTAATTAATCAAATAAACATTGAACTAGCTTACCTATAAATATTAAGAATATTTTTACATAGATAAGATAAATAATTACTTTTAAAAGGTTATAGCCGTTGAGTAGTGTTGATAGTAAACTTTACCTATATGCTGTTCAAGAAGCGCAAGCAGCCGTTGATTTGGATGAAAAAGGGCATTATAGACAAGCTCTAAATAAGTATCAAAGAGCAGCAGAAATATTAATACAATTTGTAAAATTTAATAAAAATCCGATAATGGTTAGAAAATGTCACGATCAAATCAAACAATACTTAGAGCGCGCTAAAGTACTTAAATCCCACTTAAGCGGTCTCCGTGTTAAGAGGGGAAGACCTTCTAGTAAACCAAGTGAACCAAAAGAAGGCGAATCAGAGGGGGAAGAAGGGGAATATTCTGCTGAGGAACAAGAAATAATAGATTCAATATCGGGGACCATATTAACTGAATCTCCTAACGTGAAATGGATAGACATAGCGGGTCTAGAAGGAAGCAAACAAGCATTAAGGGAAGCAATAGTTTTGCCAATGTTGAAACCTAATTTATTCACAGGAGCAAGAAAACCATGGTCAGGCATTTTATTGTTTGGACCTCCTGGATGTGGAAAAACATTATTAGCAAGAGCTGCAGCAACAGAATGTGAAGCAACATTTTTTAGCGTCTCATCAGCTGATCTATTAAGTAAATGGTTAGGAGAAAGTGAGAAGTTAATCAGTTCACTTTTTAAAGTCGCTCGAATAAAAGCCCCTAGTTTGATTTTTATGGATGAAATTGACTCTGTAGCTACTAAAAGAGGTGAAGGTCATGAAGGTGGCGGAGAAAGGAGAGTAAAAACTCAATTGTTAGCCGAAATTCAAGGAATTAAATCAGGGTCAAAAAAACCTTTATTAGTTTTAGGGGCAACGAATCGACCTTGGGATATTGACACAGCCATGCTTAGTAGATTTGAAAAAAAAGTGTATGTTCCTCTTCCAGATCTAACAGCTAGAGTTGGAATATTTAAGATTCACACTGCAGGTATTAATATGACGATGACCGAAGAAGATTTTATAGAGTTAGGAGTTAGATCAGAAGGATATTCTGGAAGAGACATCTCTAATGTATGTCGTGAGGTTATTATGCTTCCAATTAGAGAGCTTGATATGAGTGGTCTTCTAGAAAATAACGATCAGGAAGTTATTGTAAGGGATATTAATTTAAAAGACTTTAACAAGACATTGAAGAAAGTTAAGCCCATGACTACAGCTGCTTCTTTACGGCAATACGAGCAATGGGCTACAGAATTCGGAGAATTTTAATAACATTTAAAGATATAGATTATGGAGCATCAAAAAGAAAAACCGAAAGAAGTTGTTAAGGATACAAAAGAAAAACCTGAAAGAGAATTAGATGGTTTAAGAAAGGAATTAGCTCGTTTAAAAGAACTAAAGAAACAAAAGGAATTAAAAGAAATTGAAGTTGAAGCAGGGAAAATAACTTCAGAAACGACGCAAGAAGAGCTTCCAAGTGAAGAAATTGAAGAAAGGTTAAATAAACTTGAAGAAATCCTTACCTCAAATCTAGGAGAAATCGACCAAAAAACGTACGAACAAAACGCCGTTCAAATAGAAATAGAACTTCGAGAAATAGAGCTAGAAATAGTAAAAGAGAGAGAAGCTGTTACTCAAGAAATTTCAACGTATGAATTATTACTTAACGATTACCCGTGGCTTGAAGAGAAAAGATATATATTTATGTATTCAATCCCAAATAAGAAAACTGACTTAAAAGATTATGAATCCTGGAAAAGTGAATGGTCTAAAGTCCTTTTCGATTACGCACGGTATGCTATACTACATATTTTATATCTTCGGCAATCTGAATCTGAAAAACCCTTTTCTAATTTTGAAGATCGTAAAAAGGCTTTAGAAGAAATTGCTGAAGAATTAATTAAGAAAGAACAAGCAGAATGGTTATCAAAAAGCAAAGAGAAATTAAGAGTTTATTGGAAGAGTTTAGATAACTGGGCCGAGGAAATTTACGATTGGGTTATGGAGATTTCCCCCTTGGAGCCAATATTAATATTTGAAATTAGAGAATCTAACAAAGCGTTTAGTAAACTTCCCAACGATGATATTATTAAAATTTTTAAAATGTTAGAGAAAGAAAAGAGGGGGAAGATTATTAGATTAGAGGATGATCAAGTTTCATTTAAAATAAAAATAGAATAAATCATTTATAAGGAAGGAAAGTACCATTGCTTTCCTTTAAGGAGAGATTCTCTTAACTTCGCCATTCCTGTGGCTTCTAAAGATTTCAAAGTCTCTAAAGCTCGATCTTGAGACCAGTTTAGAGCGAGGCATACATCTTCAAGAGAAATAAAACCCTTACCTTTAGCAACTCCTACAACTTTCACTTGATCAGTAGTATATTGAATTGGAAAAAATCTTACCATTACAATTCCAGAGCTAAATTCTTGCAAATCGTCGATGACATGATTCTTCTTAAGTAGTTTTAAAGCTTTTAACAAATCTTTAACATCTAATATCCCATTTAAAATTCCCGTATTTACTAGACCATACACTTTAGAAATAGGTAATAATCCTACTCCAATTTCCTCTTTCTGCATCAAAATTCTTTGGTAAGCAAGCATTCCTAACTTTTCATGATTTATTTTAGAAAATTTTTTCAAAACATCGTTTTCTGTAATCTGTTCAGTAATTATTTTGGACGAAGGAATGTTAAACTTCTTTTGTAAAGCTTTAACTTCAGCCTTTAACTCAGGAGTTAACGCCAAAATGACTCCATGGGCCTTAGCTAATTCTGTAAGCCTTTCTTTTGTAAAGTTTTCTGTTGCAGCTTTTGCTTCCATGTCTTTAAGCTTCAACTCAGCTGCCTTTTTCCTCATGGCTTCTCTTAAATCTATTTCGTCCTCAATTTTACGAATGCCCATTTTTCGACACCAGTATTTTTTAATAACTTTATTGATTAATAATTATAAAACTACTTATTTCTTTTTATTTTAACGGAGAATAAGAGAATTGAATACTTTTAGATTAATTAATAAAATTGAAAAATCAATTATTAATAAT
>JAHLWV010000126.1 GCA_019057735.1 Promethearchaeota archaeon
TGATCTATTTTACAGGAACAGATAGAAAAATTAGTGTTATCGCGGGTTTGGGAATCCTTCCAGAATTGCAAAGAAAGGGCTTAGGAACTATGTTAGGCTTAGCGAGCTGGGATTACTTTAAGAAGAAAGGAGTGAAAGAATTACGATGTAAGGTGTATAAAGACAATAAAACATCCTACAATTTCATACGAGGTCTCAAGTTCGAGGAATACGATGAGGATTTCGTTCAATGGAAGCTTTTTTAGCTGTTATAGCCTATTTTTTAATTTATTACTTTAAAGTTTTTAATGATGTTTTAATCATTTAACTTATGGAAAAAGATTCAGAACATTATGGAGATAAATTCCAACAAAAATCCAAATATGTTAGAAACAGAATGCCCCAACACTTTTTAGATTGGTCGAGAAAGCCGAAAACTTATAAAGCTTATCCGAGCGCAATAAAACAAATCGAACTTCCAAAACCTGATTTTGAGAAAACGATTGATTTTTGGAGAGTAATTAGAAATCGGCACTCAACCAGAAAATTCACTAAAGATCCTATATCTTTAATGGATCTCAGTTTGCTCTTGTTTGGAATGTCGGGGTTAAACAGGATTTTTCCTCAATTTGCTTTTAGAACGGTACCATCGGCGGGTGGATTGTATCCCATCGAAATCTACCCTGTAGTTAATAATGTTACCAGTTTAGAAAAAGGAATCTACCATTATAACATTCAAGAACATTCACTAGATTTATTAAAAGAAGGAGATTTTAGAAGTAAGGTGGCTGAGGGGTGTCTTGGTCAAAATATGGCATACAACTCCTCTGTAAACTTCATCTTGACCGCTGTAATTGAGCGATCTCAATGGAAGTATTTGCAGAGGTGTTATAGATACATATATTTAGATGCAGGGCACATTGGACAGAATTTTTATTTGATTGCTGAAGCGCTTGGTTTGGGAGCTTGTACGATTGGTGCGTTATATGATGATGAGTTAAACCAATTTCTCGAAATCGACGGAAAAAATGAAACTACTATATATGTTGGGATTGTAGGAAAAATATAAAAAAAAGTAAAATAAAAATTGATGAAAAAAGATTTATTTCTTCTTTCTTCCTCGTAATAAGAATATTAGCAATACCGCAGCTAAAGCTCCAAAACCGATAACTAAACCAAAAATTAATCCTAGAATGAAAGGATCTAATGGAACAGCAGGGAGTTCTGCAGAAGTACATATATTATCTTTAAAAATATTACCAGTACTGCCTGTTTCGTTATAACAAACGCCGTTTCCAAGAAATATATTATTTAATACAATATTATTATCACTTGTTTCCAGATACGTTCCATTATTATTGTTATTCGCATTGTTACTCATAAGAGTATTCCCATTGCTATTAAGTAAATGAATACCGTTCTCATCGTTGTTATTTGCCTCGTTAGATAAAAGGATATTATTATCGGCTCCTGAAAGATAAATGCCATGTTCTTCATTATAAGAAGCAGTATTATCGTACAATAAATTGTTATCAGCATTGCTAGATAGATAAATACCGGTTTGATTGTTATATCGAGCTAAATTATTTTGTACTATATTTTGTTGACATCCATTTGTTATCCTTATTCCATACCAGTTATTGTCATGCGCATTATTATTCTCAATTAAGGATTGATCTACATTAGATAATCTGATTCCACTTTGATAATTATGATAAATGTGGTTACTTGAAAGTGTTATATTTATTCCACTATCTACAAGTAATCCATATCCGGTATTACTTTGGATTATATTACCTCTAAAAATATTTGAGTTACATGTTAAGACAATAAATCCATTATCGCCGTTTTCGTTCACAGTGTTATCTTCAAATAAACTATCGTCAACATTATCGAGATCAAAACCATCAAAAAGATTTTCATTAACATCATTTGAGATAAACGATAAATCTTTTGAATTTTGAATCAGAAAACCATAACCCCCTGATGAACAATTATTATTTCTAAATGTAATATCTGTACAATTATTAACGTCTATTCCATAACTAAAACCAGTCATTTGGTTATCTTCGATTATACCATTTGTAGTATTAAACAGAAAAATTGCTTCTACTGTTGCCGATATAAAATCACAATTTACAACTTTAAAATATTTTCGTGAATCTCGTATATATAGACCGATTGCGTTTGGCGCAACATCAAAATCATCATTATTGATGATATAAGGATCTGCAAGTGTTCCTGAGCCAGTACAGTACCCTTCAGCGCTTCTATTTGCCCAATTAAATAATGGATTATCATCGTCGATAAGGAGAGTGTTGTTATGTATTGTGGAGGATTTTAAGTTATCAAAAAAGTTTTTTTGTTCAAAATCTTGTACAAATGCTAGGTTTGATATACTAAGATTGATATTTACTATTGGTAATGCTACTAATATTGTGATTAAAAGAACAAACTGTTTGTTTATAGATTTCATTTTATTCACTCTCTAATTTTTTGTTATATTTTGTGTTAATATGGTATTATGATTATTTCAGTATTTAAATATGATTGAGGAATAAAATTACCCGATTGAAAAACATGCCTTTAACGAGATATGTTTTTAATACTTATCTGAAAATTAGATTTAATTTAATTACTTAAAATTGGAATATTGTAGTACCTAATTTCTTTAGACAGGTTGAGAAGCTTTTAAAAAAAAAAGTTAAATGAAAATTTATTAATTCTTACGAATTTTTCTTATTTTTAAGACTGATATAACTCCGATTGAAAACACGATAGCAAACGATATCAAATATACATCGTATCCTGGAATACCTCCTGGCGTTCCAGGCGGTTCCGCAATAATTTGTGCCCACATAAAAGAAATTTCGTTGACCCATAGTTCAAAATTATCCGCGTAAGTAGAATCATCCAAATCTCCAGTAAATTGGTCGATAAGATAACCGTTAAATAATGTTTTTCCACCGTTTCCTAAAACTAAATTTGTATTATTTTCCGTTTCTGATGCGGTATATCCGGCTAAAGAAGTAGCGTTTGGATAGACCCTTAGAAGGTCGCCCTCATCGCCGTAGTCCCTAATTGGGTCAAATCTAGGGGCTCCATAATCAACAGGTATGTTAAAGATTGAATGTGCTGCGTCCCAAATATAAAGCGACGAAGAATCAGGTTGAAGAGCATCATAAGCAAATCCTAATCTTGCCCATAAAGGATGAGTAATGTAATAATTTACTCTGAATGTAGACATTATTAATCGACCCCCATCTTTAACATAATCATTGATTGTTGTTAATGTGGAAGGACCAAAAGGTTTCCATGGATTATCCACTATAACTAATTCCCAATCGTATAAATTTAGTGATAAATTCATATAATCATCATTAAAAGTTAAGTAGAAGTTAATACCTAGCTCGTTAAGAGCGTTAGAGACCGGAGTTCTGTAGTAATTTGGACTGTCAAGTTCGTCAACATAGAGAAGTACCTCAGCCTCGGATGTGGTTAACCAATTAGCGGTGTTGATGGCATATTGAAGATTATTAGTCATAACTATTCGAGTATTATCAAATAGATTTAGATCAGATGTCAGAATAACACGACCATTTCCATATTCTTCTCCTGCGATACAGATATCAGTTAGAGAATTACCCCATAGAGGATACGCATTACCGGTGTAATTTAATAAACCACCAAGAGCCATCGTTAGCAAAGAACATCCTTCTTCAGTAGGATGCTCAAAACTGGTTGTCAGAGAATCGGTAGCAGTACCCGCTATGATTGATAAATCAAATAATGATAGCAAATAATTCAAATTTATACTACCATCAAAAATATAACGGTCCCCTAATGCCAAAAGGCCTCCTCCATCATTTACCCAATTTCTAATATTTGTTACTTCTGAAGCAGTGAAGTTTATATCAGGTAAATTAACAATTAATAGGTCATATGGTGCAAGATTGTCGGTTGTAAAATTACCAAGAGCAGAAGGATAAAGTTTATCAAATGTATAACCACAACTCACTAAATTATTTCTCATTAGTGTAAATCTTTCAGCCGTAAATTCAACAAAAGGATTATCCCAGATATCGACACCATAACCATTGAAGTGAGATAAATCGAATAATATTCTACCTTTAGGTCTTGGACATAACCATTCAATAGCGTCAATTAAAATCGCATCGTCCTCTAAATCTCGAGGGCTAGGTAGATGTACAACTTTACTTCCTCTTGATTGAGGATCAAAAGCAACCACTGTAGCATCATTAGGAGATCCAGGTCTAGTAGCAACTTTAACCACTTCACTTGCAATGCTCGTACCTTGAAGAGCGCTCCAATTAAAAGTAGCAGATGAAATTGAGCCAGTTATAGTAAAAGAATCATTAACTGCGTAAGACCTTGAAACGGGGTGTCGTGTAGTAATATTTTGAACTGATGAGAATAGATAATCCCAATAGGTTCCGTAACCATCATCACTTGCAGATTCTGGAGGTAATATCCCTGCATAGCAAATAAAGGCAAGAGCGCTATCCATTGATAGTAATGCACCTCCACCTAACCAGTATTCTTTTACGTAATTTGTTATATTGGTTTTTGGCAAGTGATCTGCCATTACAAAGATGTCATATCTGGCATTTTTTAGCTCGTGATTGTAAATCTGGTTGGTTGTAAGAAGCGTTACTTCATATCCAGCTGCCAACATAGCAGTTTGAATATTAGAATAGTCATTAGTTAATACATTTCCACTTGTGTAACTTGGTTGTGTGATATTTGGTTCGTTGTAAATTGCTACTCTTATGGGATTACTCAGCATCTGAGAGCTTTTAAGGTCATTTGTCTCTTGGATTTCAGCAGAATAAACGGGTGGAATCATAAATATCGGAGATAACAGCATTGTAAACGATATTACTAAAAAAATAGTGTTTTTGTTAATTCGCATTAAATCACATTTTTTATATTTTTAAATAATTTTTTTGTAAATCTGTTATAAGATAAATATACACTAAATCCTAACACAGCTATTTAAATTTTCATATATATTTGAATAAGTATTCAAAACATTTTTACAATAATGTTTAAGAATTGGGGCGAGTTAGTCAATTGTTTAAAGTTTTTTTGTTCAATATCCATCTCATAAGCAAAAGAAAATCATATAAATAGAATTGAAATATTAATATTTAATATTAAATAAATTGGAAAAAATCAACTATGAGTGACAATAATAGGAATTTAGGATTTAAAGATAAGATTGACAAATATTTCTACAAAATATTTAATCCGAGCCACATTGCTTATACAATAATATTTTTTATTGAGGTACTTATCTTAATTGTGCTTAATTTTCTAGGGAGCAACGCTTTAGGCGATATTGGCTTATTTTTAGCAACCACTTTTTCACTTTCGTTTATTATTTTGATGTTTATTGGAATTTATCCCAAACTTGACACATATCTGTTTTCTAAAAACATGGATCAATACAAAATTCTAATTTTCTTAAGTATTTTTAGTGTGAGTTTTATTATTATACTAATGTATTTCTTATTTGGTTCCTCCACACAGCTTCCGATTCAATTTTTAGGTTGGGATTATCTTCTTCCAGGATTTTATATAATCACTTATTTTGGTTGGAACATGGCTCAAATATTTTTTCTAAAAACCAGTTTTGAGGATATATCTCTTAAAGCCAACAAGAAAATTTTACCGGAAGTGCGGTCAAATAAAAATAGTTACCTAAGCGTGCTATTTTTAATCTTGGCGATTTCCATTCCAATTATAACTCAATTAGGAACCTTTTTTGCATTTAGTCAATTTTTCGAACCTCAAGCTCCAAGCGAACCTGTAGAGTCTCTATGGTGGTTTTACGGGTGGAATGTAATTATGTTTTGCTTGATATTAGTAATTTCTTACCGCTTATTTTCACTTTTCATTAAAAGTAAAAAAAACGACACTCTTAATGTTTTCTCATCAATTTTTTACATTTTAATTTGGTTGATTATTTGGTTTAGGTCCTTTAGTTTTATAAATGCTTTTAGGAGCGTAACTCAAGTAATGGGAATTGACGCTTTTCGGGTAGTCATTGACGTTTTCTTAATGGTCTTTACAGCTATTCTAGTTATAAGAGGTCTAGGAACTAAAACTTACAAAATACGTCTTTTTAACCCCAATAACTTAGCGTTTTTTCTATTTGCATTTACATTGATCTATATGGAAGGTCAAATAGTTATGATAACTGGAGCAGGTTCAATTTCAGGGACTTATACGAATCGCAGTCAGGTTAATTTAGTGAATAACTTTCTAGTTTTATTGATAACGCTCGTTTTTTATTGGTATTACGCCGAATATTCATTGAAGAAACATGGTTTGATATTAAAAAAGATGTTCAATCAAGAAGAAGTAATTGTGATCGTTTCAGATTTTAAAGAGTACTTAATTAACAGTGGTGCTCTCGATTCGAATAGAATAAGTGATTTGGAATTCCAGAATTTTTTGCAACAAAAGAAATTAGACATAACGGAATCGGATAAGCCTGAATCAGAGAAAGATGACGAATATTAAGTTAGAATATAGGTAAACCTTTTAAAAAAAATGAAGTTTAAGAAATTTTATGG
>JAHLWV010000127.1 GCA_019057735.1 Promethearchaeota archaeon
ATGCTTGAACCATCCATTAGTGTTAAAAGTTTAACGACTCTTAACCTGCGAATCCAAGCCCTTTAGGGCGTGGTAGTTCAATATGAATTAAACTAATCTTTTTTTTCTTTCTTCAATTCTCCTCTCTTTTTTTCTTGCGTTTTTCTCTAATCTTTTCCTTATTTTCTTCGTAGTATTTTTTTCTATATTCCACTAATCTTTCTTTATTTTTCTTGTTATATTCTTTTTGATGTTCTGCTATCTTTTCCTTATTTTCTTCTCGGTATTTTTTTCTATATTCCGCTATACATTTCTTACACTTGTTTGCTAACCCACTTAAAGTCATCTTATTTCTATGAAAATACTCCGTTGTCTCTGGAAAGAGTCTATTACATTTGGAACATAGCTTATAATCTTTTACTGCTGAGAAATCAATCATTAAGATACACACTATAATTTAGAAATAATCAAAATGACATTTTAAAATAAGTATGAAAAGAGAAAGAAAAAAGGAATTTTTCTTATTACTTTTGTAGAGATTTTTAAATCGAAATTATAATTATATGATAATGTCTGGATATAAAAGAAATACAAAGGCGATGGTATCAAAAAAGAGATTTGTTGTAGAAACGTATGATACTTGTAACGATCCTCCTCTTAAAGCCGATACAATAAAAAGCGTTATCGGTGAAGGAATTGCCAACTTAGAGAATGTAGATGTTAAAGAAGTTCCATATAAAGAAATCTCTGGAAACAGAGAAATTGTTAAGCTCAAAAATGATCTATCTGATTTTTGTAAGAAGTATAGCCACCAAAATAAGGGGGGTTGTTATAAATGTCCCGTTGGAGAGCGGATTAAGGACCGTTGTAAAGTTGATGGCGTTATTAGATTTTTAGAGGGTTTAATTAACAAATAAAATATTGGTGAATATTAAAGCTGACTAATAAGCAAGGATATGAAGAAATAATAAAAGTTAATAGTAGTTTTGGTAAATCTATTGGATTTACCTCGGATAAATTCGAGAAATGTAGTAGTATTAAAAAAATCGGGAAAGATTTAATCTTATCTGTTGTGTTTGATAAAACAAATATTAAAGAAAAGGAATTAATGTTGAGAAAATTGTTAATGTATAATCATAATATCTCAATACCTATAAAAAATACGAAAAAGTTAATTCAATCCATCTTTAACAAATCCTTCAATTGTATCGTTCCCGAATTTGTATACTATGATAAGATGCTTAAAGATTTGGGTTTTATAAAAATGTATGTATATGAAGAGTTTTTTAACGGTTATATAGCTCTCTGGGTAAAAAAAGCACCAAGATATATTGTAAATAAAGCCCTACCATCTAGAGCTAATATAAAGAGCCACAGAAAGAATATTCAAACTTTTAATTATTACGCTCAAAAGGTTTTAGGACTCACTAAATTATACTTAATTGATTGGTTTTTAGAAAAAGGAGAATCCATAAAACTTGAAGATAATGAATTTTTTGAAATACCTGAAAATCTGCTTATAATAAGACTAAATTATCTTAAAAGAAAGGGTTTTGTAATATTTGATAAGAAGACTAAAGCTTATAAATCTGCTCCAACCAAAAGAGAGAGAATTATTACGGACGCTAACCCTATTAGGTATTGCCAAAAGAATTGTGCTTTAGATGTAGCAACAATAATTTCACATTTTTATAAAGGAAAACCGAAAAAAGAATCCATATTTAATAAACCAGACCTTAACAAAGAGATTAATGTAATCTGGGAAAATTAGGTATCTGTTAAAAGTAAAAATGATGGAGCTCTAAGCTTTTTAGAACATATTTATAGCGCATTTAATAATTTCGCATGTAATAAAATCAAATTTTAATCTTTTTTTTCTGCATAATTTTTACTGTAATAAATCCTATAAAAACCGCAGTAACAAAAAAACTGTCCGAAAAGGAAACGTCCCCCCAAAAATAAATCCAATATACTCCAATAAGAAGAAATAAATTTATCGTTTTTGATGAAATTGGCGTATTAATATTATACTTCAATTGATTATTAATAATTGAAATATGCGAATTTATTTAGTGCGTTATAAATAAAATACAAAGAAAAAAAAAATTAGTTAATATTTAAATAATCCTTATTATATGGTTTCATACCCTACACAAAGATAATCGATATACAAATATGGCCTTGAAAATGTATTAGTGTTTTTGAATACTACCGCAGAAACGTGTTTATAATCATCTAGAGCATAAATCCGATTTACATATCCACCAGTCGGATAAATATAAAAAGTATCAGTGCCGCCTTCATCATAATAGACAGTTATATAAAGTGGGTAAGCCCCAACAAAGTTAAATTTGATTTCTAACCATACATTCGAGTACGAGGGACCAGGTCTGTCGATAAATGCATCAGTCATAAGTTGCCATGCATATATTGGGATATCTGGCCACGGCCACGGTGTTGGAATCCACCCTATTTGAACCCAATCACCCCGCCAATATATAATATCACCATCAGGTAAATGAAAACTATCTACATCACCGCCTAAATGGGTACCCGTAGGAGTAACAAAATCATATACTTCCCCTATAGCGAATGTGGGATACGCAATAACAGAAGGTAGACATATAAAGAGTCCAATAAAAACCAAACCAAATAAGACCAGCTTTTTTTGCTTAATAATTATCACCTTTTAATTTTATTTAATATTGGAATTTTTTTATGTTAGATTTTTGTTTCACCAGAATGTTATTCATGTTTAGTATTTAACTCTTATGTAACAACATATTTTATCGTATGGAAAAATCGCTCATTTTCCCCTACCAGAGAAATTCAAATTTACACATTATCGATCACTCTAATATAACACTTTTTTTGATATTTTCAAGAAGTTTCAGCGTGCACTGATAAAATCTATAAGAAAATTTAAATTACTATCAATATAAATTAAAACACGATGTAGTTTTGCGAAATTACTTGTGTCGTTATAAATAGTTCAATCCTTAATAGATTGGGATATTTTTCCTTTTATATATAAAGAATTTATAATTTTATTAGAAAAAATAATTAATTAAAAGTAGTAAAAAAAATGGATGTTGATACGTATATTTCCGCTGTGATAGCTGGTTTTGAGTTCCTAATAGCTTTAGGCTCACTTATCGGTGTATTTGGATTAGTAGTGGGAGCTCTTTTGTTATTCTTTGGAGGAAGGCTTTACAAAGAAAAAGGATTAAAAATTCTGCTTATTAGTATATTATTAGTGATCGTTTGCGGTTTCAACGTAGGGATTAAATATTTTCGCCTATAGTAAGAATTAGTAAAAAAAAATGATATCCTCGGCTATTCGACCTTCCTAAAAAAAAGCTATATAGGTTTAAAGGATTGCCGAGAAATAACCCAATTGCTAAAATTAGAACTCCCACTAATGCTATTTTAATGGCTCGTCTACTAGAAAAAAACAAACCAACTATACCTGTGGCAATAACTATTATGCCAAAACATTGAAGATAATTCCCTATTGTTTTTAATGGAGAAAAAGCAGAACTGACAAGATACCTCAGGTTACCCCCAAAAAAAGGGAATACAAAAAAAAACAAAACAAATACTCCTATTGCAATCCAGATTATTGGAGAACTTCTCCTTCCCCTGTCCTTACCCGTAAATACGCTGCTCTTTCTGTGACTCATGCGATAACCTCCTCTCCTAAATGACTTTAATAAAAGCGTTTGAAAACGCTTCTATCTCGTGAATAGCGAAATTAAGATACTTATTTGGGGGGATCTTATTGGCCTGATAATGTAGAGTTAACATGTATATCATCGCAATTGAAAGTAATACGCCCATAAGTAGCATTATAATCGAAACAAGATTAACATATGCCGTTATTAACGAACTAACGCCTATATGAACGTAGAATATACCAACTACTAGAAAAATCCAAATAGCGACAAACGATCTCCTTTCGTACGTGTTATTGATAAACTTAGCGTATTGTTTTTGTAAAACGCTATTATTTTCGAAAAAACAACTTCTACATAATGATTGTTGGGCGATTATAATTGAATTGTTTCTAAAAGTAAGTTTTCTACATTTTGCCATTTCTAAATTACCAACGAAGCAGTTTTCAATTACGACGTTCTCCGAATTAAATATTAGAAGTTTAGAAATATTAAGGTTTTTCAAAACGAGATAGAATCCTTTTATTTTTATCGAAAACTCCACGCAAACATCGCCTAAATCGTCGATTATTACGGGGGAATCTTTAGTCCCTTCGCCTTTCAATCCGAAATTTCGTTTTAAATTGTCGAGCGTTTTCCTTCTTAACTTATACTTTACACATTTTTTATTCAATTTTTCTAACATTTTTAACCATCTTAAAATTTATTTAATTGCTTTTAGTTACTCTATAAACTCGTTATATTTAAGAGGAAAAAATCAAAAAGAAAATAAAAATAATTACCAAAAGTAAGTTAATAAGTCTATTATTAAAAAATTGTTCAATTTTTTCCAACCTAACTAAATAACCTAAAAATCTTCTTTTTTTTATTTCTAAAGACACAATTTTTGATCCTTTCAAATAATTAGATTGCAAATTTAAAATTTTTCTTTATAAAGACGCAATAAATATCGTATTCATGCTAATTAAAAGCTATAATTTGAGTAATTTATGTAAATATTGTGGATCAGAAGATATAACAGAAACTGAATGCGGATATGTATGCAGAAATTGTGCGACTGACCAGGGTCGAAAAAGATACCAATCCTCTACGTCATACAATGGGATTCAAATTCAAAATGTTATTACCCTTAGAACTACGATGGGAACCGAGAGAGAACGAAAAAGATCTACTAATAGAGTAAAAATAAAATATTTAAGTAAATTAAATTCTATGATTCCTTATTCCGATCAAACTAGGCAGACTGCGATCAATCAAACTAAAACCCTCCTTGAAAAGCTGGGACGGCCAGATAAAGATATATCGAAAATTATTGAAAAATTTTACAAGATTCACCCTTATTTAAAAAAAAATAGGAAATTTCGGAATCCTGAGACATTAATCCCTTGCATAGTCTATTTTTACTGTAAAATAAATAATATTGTTATTGACCAAAAAACCCTTTTTAAAAGTTCAGAATTATCAAACACTGAATTCAATGCTTTTAGAAGTAGGATGGATAAATTTTGGTCAAAATACCAAATCAGGGATCGTAAAAAATACGTTCTTAATCGAATAGGAGGTGTCATTAGTGAAAAAAAATTGGGAACGAACCTATACTTTCAATCAGAGAAGATATTAAATAAGATTTGGGATTTAATAAAAGATTCGAAAGACGATGTTATTGCCGGTTTAGTTATAGGAATCGCAAAAATACGCTCTAAACGCGAAGATATCGCCCTGGGTCCCATATGTAAGTTTTTACGTATTAGTCAGGGAACGATTCAAAAATCAGTTCAAAGGAAATTGTTCGACCTCCACGGCATTAAAAACAAAGAAAAAGGGTTTAAAAACAAGGTTGAATTTTTAGAAGAAATTGGGCTGTTCAAGGGTTTATGACCAATACGAGACGAATACCATCAATTATAGTTCTATAGTTCTAACGATATTTTTCCTTTTAAATAGAACGAATTTATAAAGTTACCAAATAAATAAAAAATCGTAATAATAACGACCAATGTTCGAAGAAATCACATTTATGGTAGGTTTTGCGGTATTTTCAGTGGTAATGTCATACATTCTTTTAGTGGTAGCACCTGAGCCGTTAAACAAATTTTTTCAAGTTTTAGCAGTTTTAGGTATTGTAATACACGAACTTTGCCACGCCTTAATGTGTCTATTGACTGATACTCGAATACGAACCATGAAAATACTAGAGCAATCTAATAACGAGTCAAAATTTGGTCTTAAGTATGGTGGGAGAATTGAATTAAAAGAGCTTAGTAAATTAACCTTTTTACAAGCGTTACTGATCGGATTTGCGCCCCTTTACCTTTCGTTCTGGCTCTTTTTCTTTTTATGGGAGCAATTAAAGAATCCCAGCTTGGAAGTAATAGTTTTCTATCTGTATATTTTTATTATGGTCTCGTTGGTGTTAAGTGCGGCGCCTTCGTTAGCTGATTTATTGGCAATTTTTGGCTCCTTCCAATTTGACTGGAGACATTCGCTCTATCAGATTTGCTTGTTGTTATTGTCAATATGGACGGTTTGGTTTGGTGTCACATATTTACAGTTTGAAGTTTTTCACGAAATTCTGACGTATTTTTTTATTTTATTAGGGTACCACGTATATAAATACGGATTTAGAGGATTAAAGCCATTTATTCAGCACTTTTTAAACAAAAGAAGTTCTGAAAGAGTGAATATAAAAAAGTTAACTCGAAGACGCGTTAAACCCGCGAAACATAGGAGAGAAGCTCAATGGTAAAATTAAAAGGAGGAAAGCGATGAATCTTATAGAAGCAGAAGCGGAAATATGGTTGGTAAAAATCAAAATCACCCAAGGTCCATTAAAACAAGAAAAAGAAACTATTCTTGGTTACAGTTTAAAAGAAAGATATG
>JAHLWV010000128.1 GCA_019057735.1 Promethearchaeota archaeon
GAATCGTTCAATAATTGGTTTTAATTTCTCAACGTACGTAAATGCTTTTTCCTTTGGAAAATTAAGCTCAATAAAACAATTATCTGAAAGTCCGAGATTTGAGACATGAATTTTTTTTTCATTTAAAAATGCCCCTTTTCCTTTCTCTGCCCAATAGATGTCTTTAGTGCTTAAGTCTAATACAACAGCTTTCTCAATATCCTCAATAGTTTTGCCTTCAGCATGAGCTATAGATATGGAACAATATGGAATTCCCCTGACCGCATTATTGGAGCCATCCACAGGATCCACAATTAATACTTTCTGGCTTTCAATTGCTTTTTTTTTATTTCCTATATATTTTTCACCCATTTCTTCGCTAATAAGAAGAATGTCAATAGAGTAGTCGTTCAAAGTCTTAAGCATTGTCTTTTCTGCTACTAAATCGATGTGCATAGTAATATCTCCACCTGCACCCCTTTCGTACTTTATACTAGCTTTTTTGGTACCTAATAGAGGGTTTACTTCTGTGTAAATCTCTGTTGCTAAAAATTTTAAGAAGTCTATACTTAAATCCATAAAAATCAACTCGAATTTTAAATTGGGAGTTTAAATGTTGTACACATTTCAAACAATTTATATATAATAATTTAGAATCTGCTCGATTGCTTAAAAACAATATAATTGTTCAAAAATTTAAATTCATCTTAAAAATTTATATTGAATCAATTTGATTATATACACTAGTATTGCTCCCACAAAACACCAAACACATATTAAATACTCAATTAACCCAGGCATGAAGGTACTTCTATAAAATGGATTAAACTCAAACGGAAAAAATGGTCGAATATCCAAGTAAATAGGAGAGTCTAATAATATATGGAGAAAAATCGCACAAATACTCGAAAATAATATTTTTTTAAACGATATAGATTGTTCTATTTTAAAAAAAGTAAGCAAAGGGGTGAAGTACCTTCTAATCTTACTCATAACCATCGATAAAAGAACAGCAACGATGAAACCTCCTAAAAAACTATGGAAAAAACCATGAAGGGGATAATTTAAGTGAAAAATTAAAACTAAGAATGGTTCAACATCAATAATTACACTCGCTATTAAGAAAGTAGGAATATCAATGAATGATAGAAATATTAAACTAATAAGTAAACCCGGACCTAAATGAAATGGTGTAAAGGGCATAACTAATGGATAAATACAAACTATATTAATTCTCTTGAAAGAGGTTAAAATCCAAATAAAGAAGTTTTATTACATTAACTCAATTTCTACTAAAACAGACTCAGGAATTTGAATTTTCATAATAAGGTGCATCGATCGCTCGTTGGCAGTTATTTCAAAAAGTCGTTTGTGAATTCTCATTTCAAATTTTGCCCAAGTCGAGGTACCTTGCCCAGATGGTGCTTTCATCACGGGTACTCGTAATCTTTTTGTGGGTAAAGGAATAGGGCCTAGTTTTCTAATTCCTTGATTCTTACAAACGTTTTCAATTTGCTCACACACAGCTTTCAAAGCAGGTAATTGAGTGCTACTAAGTCTTATTCGTGCTTGCTGCATTTTTTAAACTTTTTTTTATTGAGTAGTTTGAAAAATTATTAAAATGTAATAAATTTTATCATTAATACCTTAAAAGAACTTTATCTTCTATTTTCTATATAAACTGAGAACATTTGAAATTGTTTTTTAATATCAGTCGCGAAATTTACACATTCCTATATTCAATCATAGTTTTTTTAGTAATAAGAATGTTTGACCTGATTTCTGATTAGGATTTTGTTTGACGACAAATCCATTAAAACCATTGTTGGTAAAAGATGAACTATACATTTCTAGTTGATGATCGTTTTTAGGGTAGAATTCAATTATAATTCTTCCATCTGGTTTTAGTAATTTATACAAATATTTTGCAGTATTATTTGCAATTTTCGTTTTGTCTCTACTCGATTTTGCTCTATGGGTGATGAAATTGTAGGCTGAGATAGAAATTGCATGATTTATTGAAGAACTTCTTAAAGGTAAATAATTTATGTCTGCTAAAAGTACCTCGAGATTGTTTTGGTTTTTCATGTGATTCTTCTTAGTTTTTACTTTTGAGAGCATGTCCTGTAGGATATCGACTCCGACTACCTTAAAACCACACTCTAATAAAATTTCAGTGGAAAACCCTGTTCCACAACCTAAATCAAGAATAATAAAAGGTTCGTCTTTTAAAAAATTCGGTTTCTCTAATTCATCTAATCTTTCGTCATACAGATATTGCAAACAAAGGAGTGTAGTTTTTTTTTGATTTCTCTCCATCCATATTGATGAATCATAGTCTAGAGAATTATTCCCAAGATATGAGTCTGGGAACTTCGGAGTACTATCGTGTTTAGGCATAATAGAATTTTAATTCAGAATAGTAAAAAGTATACATATAAATTAGTTAAATAAGTTGATCTAATATATTAAAGGAAATTTAATATAAGTAATCAAAAAAAAGTATCAAGATTTAGTATGTCAGATAAAAATTCTATTCTTATTTGTGATGATGAGCCTGATATAGTTAGTCTCGTTCAAAAATTTTTACAACTTGATAATTATAATACTCTTACATGCAGTAACGGTAAAGAAGCATTAAAGATTTTAGAAGAGAAATATGACGAGATCTTATTAATATTGTTAGATGTTATGATGCCAGCACTCAGTGGATTTGAAGTTCTGAGAACCATTAGATCGAAAGATTCCTATAATGATGTTAAAGTAATTCTTTTTACAGTTAAAAGTTTTAAGGAAGATATAGAAAAAGGAACGGAATTAGGGGCTGATGGCTATGTAACCAAACCATTTTCAGGAAATGAGCTTCGATCTTACGTAAAGGAAATATTAAATAATTAAGTTCTATCAATTATTCATTCATTTATCGGGCTTTTTTACCATCTCCTATTGCCTAATCGCATTAGAAGCAATTCCTTTTTAAATAAATAAATTGATCGTGACTAGCGATCAAAACACACGAATCATATATACTTTTTATATAACTAAAATGAAATTATATTAGGTAGCTATTAAATAAAGATTAAAATTTAAGGATTTTATATAATAATTAGACTTATCTGAAAATGGAGTTAAAATGTCAGTAGTAAAAAAGATTTTAATAGTCGACGACGAGGAAGACATTACAAATCTGACTGAAAAGTTTTTACAGCTGGAGAAATACGAAACTATTACGTGTAATAATGGATACGATGCGTTAAATATCGTAGAAGAAAAACATGAAGATATAGCACTAATTTTACTTGATATTATGCTACCGGGAATGAACGGCTATGAGATATTAACAGAGATTAAAGCAAGATATCCAAAAATTCTTGTAGTTTTATTTTCTGTAAAAAATTTTTTTGAAGACATTCAAAAAGGTAAGGAGTTAGGTGCGGATGGTTACTTGGTTAAGGCAATTTCTGGTAGTGAAATTATAGCCTATGTTAAGGATATCCTTAAAAAAAAAAAAAATTAAGTCATTTAATTTCTTTTGAAATCTTACTTATAATTTTTACCAACTTCCCATGCTTTTGCGAATTTTTCACCTACTTTCCAATAATGACCCATTGAAAACATGAAAGTTTTAAATTTAGAAATGTCTGGAGCACCTTCGGTTAGATATTCGTCATCCGCATAAGCGTTCACTACTTCTCCAATAAACAACTCGTGGCTTTTCTCAATATCAACAAATTCGCTGATTTTTATAGTTTTAATAACTTTGCATTCCAAATTTAGTGGAGACTGACTAATCATAGGTGCATTCTTGAGATCTCCATAGAAAACATCAAATACTTTTGATTTATCGGTATTTTTTCCTGAAACTATTCCGCAATAATCAGTACCCTTTATAATATTCTCAGAAGGAGTATTTACGCTAAACACTCCGTTTTCCTTTATTCCTATGTTAGTATAATGAGTCTCGTATGAAGCTACTGAAATTAAAGGTGGTTTATATTCGACAATACCTACATAAGCTAGTGGTTCAAAATTTGGTTTTCCACTTACATTTGCACCAATTAGCACAACGGGCATAGGAAATAAATAAGCGCCGGGCTTTATTTTATTTTTCTTCAAATCATTCACATTTTTTACTTTTTTTTTTTGATTAAGTACTATTAGATATTATGTAGATTAAAGAATTGTCAATTACCACTTTTATTTTAGTATCATCATTTCAAAATAGAAAATAACTGTAGTGTAAACCCGAATTTATTGCTATATCTGGTTAACTAGGTAGATCTTCCTTAGTTGGGTTACTTGTAGTATCCATTTCCTCGATTGCAACCTGATACTTGCTTAAGACTATTGTAGCAAAAACAGTAAAAAGTAAAGCGATAAAAAATAACAGAAAATTTGCAAAAGTTTGCTTAAATACGAAAATACCAGCAAAGATGGGAAATAATAAAGCAATTGAATCTAATATTGGATACATTATAAGAATTTTCCCTTTCTGGAACCCGCTTTGATAATACGGAAGACTGCTAAGGTTAAAAATAGCCATCATCCAAAATCCTAAAAATACCCATAAAACAATGTAATTTCCTGCAAAAATAAACCAGAATATACCAAAAGGTAATTGGAAGATTGTATACCATTGAAAATCACCTGCTTGAATTAACGCTTGAGCTAATATGTTTGTAGCAGATCCTCCAAGAGCGAAAAGGATAGCGCCTCCAAACATTATAAAGAGCCCCTCAGAGCTCTTACCTCTTTTTTTCCTTGCGAGTGTCAAAGATATAATGCTGAGGGAAACCGAGATTGTTAAAAATATAACAAGTGAAGGTACAAATTCAACTAGATCTAGTTCAACATCGGATATCCCTGAGAGTCCAATGAGAATTGGTGAAACCGTTAATATTCCTATTGCAATGTACTCGACAATACCTACTCTCTCTTTTAATACTTTCATAGCTGCAAATACAAAAAATATAAAACCTGTCGCCATAACCGGTTCCGTAACTAGAACTCCAACCAGTCCAATAGAAATAATATACGGAAACCAACCTGCGACTCCTAAAATCGCACCAATTAACCATGATTTAACTCTAAATAACTTCAGAAACGTTTTTACTATGCTGACGAAGCCTTCTTCAGTCTTTATTTCAATGCCCTTTAGTGCAGCTTCTTTCAGACCTTTTTTTTGATAGACAATACCTATATTGAAACAAAAAGTAGTGATTAAAGCAAGAATTATTCCAACAATTGCGTTAATTAAAGTAACTTCTGACATAGTTATTAGGTGAAAAGTATTATATCTTATAATTTTCACTTGTTGGATTTCTCGGCTTATTTTTTAAACAATAAAGTCAAAAAACTAAATAGAAATCCACAAGAATGCAATAGCAAGCATTAAGCCAATACAAAATGTTTTTCTAGCCATGTGTGCATAGTGAAAGCGCGGTTTTCTTCCTTTTTTATCCAATAAGTTAGGAAATAAAGTCTGGTCGTGTGGTTCTATCTGATACCAATAAGCAGTAGACGACCAATCGTCTCTACGATGATTATCGTGCCCATGTTCAATGGTTACAAGAATTTTTTTGTTAAAATAGATTGGATCCTCAATGTGGTATCTGTAATAAGAAATTTTTCCCCACCAATTTATTCCCCCCGCTTTGATTGTACCATGATATGGAGCGTGATATTTCTGAAAGTGCGCCCAAGACTGGTTTACGTAATCTTCTGTACCCGTACCATGTAGAGTAGGAATACTTTTTTCGATATCCTCGTCTATGTATATCATATCGTCGCCTTCGCCTGGCCAATTTACATACCATGGGAGAAATGTTATATTATCAATATCTAAATGACACCCTACAAAATGTCCTTTCCCAATGGCTTCAAGAATTTTGTAATTCTGAGATCGAGGGTCTTCGATGTTACATCCTTCATAGCAGTAATTTTTAGGCTTTGTTTTAGTAAATTTCTTACCTGTCTTACTATCTTTCTTTTTTGGTATAGTGGGGTTTTCTCGATGCCAGAGTGCGTGAAAACGCCCGTAATCTTTTTCGTTTTCAAATCCTTCTTGATATATTTCGTGATCAATATAGAAAAAAAACCTCATGGGTTTTGAATTATCGTTTTCTACTGTAATTTTGAACCCTTTTGAAAAAGGCATCGGCCACCAACAATTAAATCCTTTTCCCCATTGAGGACTCATTTGAAGTGGTAAAGATACGAAATTTTTATGTTTTGCATGACCTAATCCGAAAAAATCCCCTATAGGGGTTTCTACACTCGGAGAATCCTCTTTTTCGTTATCCCAATACATTCTAAGTATAATATTCCTTAAATAATAGCGTGATTTGCACAAAATTGTGCACCAAATATGAGTAATGCATCCAGGATCGTTCACTTCGCCTATCACAACCTTTTCCCCTGGTTCGATATCAATCCAATCATGATTGCCACCAGAAACATCATAACTCGAAATTCTTCGTCTCTTCACAGAATCCGGTTGTATTTTAGCGATGTCGTTTAAACTCGATTTACCTAGTTTCATA
>JAHLWV010000129.1 GCA_019057735.1 Promethearchaeota archaeon
GTGAAGCTGGAAAGAGACAAGTTGCAGGTGCTGAAACCGGAATTACATGTAATTTCGGAGGATTTGGGAATAATATAATTTCAATACTATTAGAAAGAATGTGAAAGTTCGAGTTTGAGATGTTGATATGGTTAATATGTTTCTAACTTACTTCGTCTCAGCAAGAAAGAGATCTGCGATTATAAGCCATTTTTGTTTTGTATCGGGATCAATTGAGCTTTTATTTATAATATCTTTCCCTTTTTTAAGATTTTTAACTGCTAAATCATGGTTTCCAAGCGCTTTATAACAAATTCCCATTTTAATATAAGTTTGGTAAGTATACCACTCATCGCTGCCCATTACAAGTGCTTTTAAGAATCTTTTTATAGCTTTTTCATATTCTTCAAAATGCATTAAAATTTCTCCGTAGTTGTCATAATAAATTCCTATATCTGGTTCACCCTCTATAAGTTTTTGAATAATTTCTAAGGATTCATCTTTTTTATCCAAGTATTGGAACCAATAAGCCTTATAGCTAAGAAGTTCCTTACTTTTTGGATACTTTTTAAGCAAATCTTCGATAATAACTAACCCTGCTCTTAGATTCCTCTTTCTTTTAAGAATAGATGCCTTTTTCATCATAATATCTATTTCTTCTTCAGGAAACGCTTTTAAAATATTATCTAATTCCCTTAATACGTCATCGTATTGGTTAAAGTAAATTAAAATTTTAATTTTTGATTTATATAAATCGATATTCATAGGATTTAACTCAATTTCCCTATCAATTTCTTTAACTTCTTCTTCATATTGACTTTTTAAATCTTCAGAAATTTGGGAATCAAAAATTTCTGACAAATCCTGCCAAATTATTCCTTCTAATTTATCATAAGTATCTTTTAACTCTCTTGTAATTTCAAACTTATATGCTAAATATTTAATAAATCCCGGTAAAAACTCTATTAATGATGCATTCAAATCTTTATTAAATAAGAATTCACAACTCTTATCTACAATATCATTTATGATGGATTTCATATCTATTGTTGGTAATTCTGGTGTTAGTTTTGAAAAAGTTTTATTCAAATAAGTAGCTTTAGTGATTTGATTCTCTGTGATTACTCGAAGTATTCTTTCTAATTTTCCATCTGATTGAAAGTAATATTGCTCACCTGATGGTTGCGTTAACTCGAAAAATCTTAATGGATATATTTTGCCTTCAGAAATTTCGTCAATATAATAGTCAAGTGTAATTTTTTTAATTTTATAGATTTTTGAGAAATCTTCAGAGGAAATAAAGTTTGGATATTGATCCGGATGATTAATTGAAAGAAAAAGTAAGATTTTGTAGAAAACTTCCTCATCTTTTAATAATGGTTTTACTTTTTCATAATCTAATTTTAGAATATTAGTAAGAAATCTAAATTGTATATCTTCATCTTTAATATTGTAATTCTCAAAAAATTGGATGGTTTTATTAGTAATCTCTTCAATTCGTTTACCCTCCTCCTCTAAAATAGTTTGTCTATCTAAATCATAATTTTGAAGCATCCTTGAATACTCTGATTTACCTGCTCGGGTAATTACATATTTTCCATCCTCTTTTATTACAAAACCCCTTTCGATTAATAAACTCAAATTCTTTGACAATGAAGATTGATTTATGGATAATGGATCTTCAAGGAAATCAGACCTTTTGCAATAATTATGATTGTAAACCATCCAAAGAATCCAGTGAGAGTAATTTCTTCCACTTTTTAAGATTATTTTAGGAGGATAATTTAGTTTACGTGCCTTTTTCTTAGCACTTGATAGCTCATGAAATTTCTTTTTCCCCTCTGAGGTAATTCTGTAATATCCTCTAGCATAATTTTCTACAAAACCTTTACGTTTTAACTTATCTAGATGTCTAGATAATGTACCTGTAGGAATTTCGATTGGTTCTTGATGAAAATCCGCCCATTTACATATATCATTATTACTCAACATCCAGAGAATAATATGGTCATAGTCCGGCTTTTTCAACTTGGAAGGGCTATAGATCTTTTCTGGAGGATAATTTGTGATTCCCATAATTTGAGAAAACTAAATTTTATTTTCTAAATTATAGATCGGTTTCTTTGCTATTTATATCTATTTCATAGAACTTCCATAAAAAGTCGAAACTATCGTGGAACTATCGGAAGCTCAATTATAAATGCAACAATGTCTCAAAATCTAATAAGTCATCGTAAAGATGATAAAACCTAAATTTAAAAAAAAAAGGAGTGGAAAAAAAAAATATTTGAGGTGAAAATGATAGTGAAAAAGAAATCAAAAGTGACTAAAGCACTGATCGCGGTATCATTTTTAATAGGTATCATAGCAATTGTTACACCGGTGATGGCTGCTGATTCTAATCGCGTCTTAATCATGGCAAAAGGAGATGATCTAGATCTCCCTGGAGCTACTAATCTTATCATAGGGAAGATTGAATTCGGTGGAGGCGGTGAGCTCCCATCGGTGCAAGCAGTTTTCCATCAAAAAATCTATGATGAATCAGGTGAAAAAGTGTATGCGATGAAAGGAAAGATCAAAGATGGGGTAGTCTTAACCAACCAATTTGCATTTTTTTGCCCAGTCTTTAAAGTCTATTTTATTAACGTTTGGTTTATAGAGGGTGATGGAAAGTTTAAAACTACTGATACAGTTATTGAGGTATCATATCGAGGGTTGTTTACAATAACCATGCCAAATACTGAAGGTAAATATGTCCCAGCTTCCTTTGTTATGCTTCTAAGTTTTACAGCTGAATATTGTGAAAAAGATCCCGCAGATCCCGTTTATCCCCCAGGATCCCCCGATAATCCAATTAAAATTTTGGACCAAGGAGAATGGGTCGTTGCTGGAGTTATATGGGACTTTGCTGGAATTGGTCCACTGTTGATCGGTCCAGTATCCTATTTGACAAAATATATAGGAATATGAGTCCTATAACGCTAAATCAATCGTAACAGATAAAAAATAATGTAATATCTTAATTAAAATATAGAAAAAGAGAGGAACATGTTTAGATAAATGGCTTCTCGAATGACCACACCTAAACCACTATTCCTCCATTCTATATATCTTTTTTTTAATTATTAAATTTAATGGACTATAGAATCTTTACACTATTGTGTAATACAATAATTAAATTATTAATTATAACATAGATTTCAAACCCAATTTAAGTTAATAATAATGGAAATAAACTCTTTGGAGCCTCTCATAAAAGAGATTTTTATTGCGAAGACACATCATTAATCATTAAATTTAAAATTATAATTAGCTTAATATTTCATAAAGCTATAATCCAAATCAAATGAATTCATGTCTCACCCAGAGCTAAAGCAATTAACAAAAGCGGAAGAACTTTTTGATGCTGGGAACCTTGATGAAGCTCTTGAACTATTAAACGATTGGAGCCAATTTGAGGGGCTTAGTTCTCAGCAAAAAGGTTATTACAAGTTTCTTAAAGGCTTAATTCTATTATATCAAAGCAAGAGCGAAGAACTTATTAAGTTGGGGAAACAGATATTTAAAGAAGGTCAAAAACTTAAGGAAAATCTCCAATCGGTTGATGGGTATTTTTTTATTGGCACTGGACTGTGTCAAACTTATAAATTTAACGAAGCGCTCAAAATTGTTGAAAAAGCTGAGGCTTTATTGAGAAGTGATTCTAATGTATCTAAAAGTATTTTATTTCAAAAAGAAACACGTATAAGTTTGGTAAAAGCTTTGGTTAATTTAGAGATAGGAAATATAGATTTAGCAGAGAAGTGCTTAGAAGGGATCTTAGGTTCAGAAAAAGTATTTGATATTACATTCGAAGTTGTTTGGGCTAATATAATAATGGCACGAATTATGTATCAAGGAAGAAGTAAGTTTGATCTTGCTATGGAATATACCAAAAAAGCACTCTCATTAGCAAAAGAAATTAAATTTAACCACTTCTGGATTGCTTTATGCTATCTCGTTTTTGGGGTGAGAAATTTATCCAATTGCGAGTTTAATCTTAGCTTGAAACACCATTTAAAGAGCATAGTGATATTTAGAAAAATTAAAAACAACTGGTTTATTGCAGCAGCACTTAATAATATAGGAGCTATCTATAGTACGATTGGCGATTATGATCTCGCTTTGAAATATTATCAAGAAAGCTTAATACTTTTTGAAAACCAATCCATGGATGTAGATTTACCTCTTAGTAATTTAATCGAAACAGCTCTTAACAAAAACGATATTAAACTTGCTCAAAAATATTTCAATCGATTAGAAAATTTACATAATCAAAAAAAAGAGGGGCTTATCGCTTTATTATATCCTTTATATAAAGCTTTAATGTTAAAAAGGAGTTATCGAATTCGAGATATTGCTAAAGCTGAAGAATTATTAAAACAAACCATCGAAACAGAAACTATATGGTTTGATATTACTATTACCGCTAATATTAATCTTTGCGAGTTACTACTTGCTGAATTTCGTATAAATAATAATAGTGAGGTACTTGATGAACTAAATCACTACATTGCTAAACTATTAACTATAGCTGAGAAACAATGTTCATATCTAGTTTTTTGTGAAACCTTCATATTACAAGCCAAATTAGCTTTAATAAATTTTAATATGAAAGCAGCCCGACGATTATTAACTCAAGCTCAAAAAATAGCGGAATCGTACGGTATAAAACGATTAGCAATGAAAATTTCATATGAACATGATGAATTACTTAGACAAATAAAGATATGGGAGAATTTAAAAGAATCAGAAGTGTCGTTATCTGAACGATGGAAACTCGCTGGTTTGAACGAGCAAATGGAGAGTTTGGTAAGAAAACGAATGATTGCAGTACCAGAGACATCAGAAGAAAATCCTATTACAATTTTAATAATAACTGAAGGTGGTACTCCATTATTTTCTCACTCATTTATTGAGGAAAAAGAATTTGAATCTTATCTTTTTAGTGGTTTTTTAACAACTATAGATTATTTTATGAAGGAATTTTTTTCTGAAGGTCTTGATCGATTTATTTTTGGGCACTATACTCTGCTTATGAAATCTGTGGCACCGTTTTTTATCTGTTATGTATTCAAAGGTGAATCTTATTATGCCCTTCAGAGGATAAAATATTTCATTGAAAATGTACAAAAAGAAGGAATATGGCAAAATTTGATTAAACTTTTTCAAACAAACCGATCTATTCACTTAAAAGATATCCCCTTACTTGAATCCTTAATAACAGAAACATTTATCACTAAAAATGTTGCATTAAATGAATTTTAATTTCTAATTTAAAGAAATTATATTTTTTCCGCTATTCAATTAGTTATAATTTTATATTAGATAATGTCTAATTTTAAATTATAAAGATAATATAATTTGAAAGGTACTTAAGAAATTAATGACTAATTTTAAAGAATTTGGATTTAAGATAACCGTTATTGGGGACGGAGCGGTTGGTAAAACATCCTTAATTAAGAAGTTTACGAAAGGAACTTTTGAGAAGGATTATATCAAAACTATTGGAGCCCAATTTTCAAGATTTGATAAACAAATTGATGAAGCTGTAATTAATTTACTATTCTGGGATATTGCTGGTCAAGATGATTTCAATTTTTTGCGCCCTTTATTTTATAGAGAAAGCAGGGCGTGTATTATTGTATATAGCCTTGAAGAAAATGAACTAGGTGAAGATAGTTTTATCCATATCAAGGACTGGTATAATGAACTAGAAAAGTATTGTGGGAATATTCCTGTAGTTCTATTTGCTAACAAAATTGATTTAGTAGAGGAAAATGATTTAGATATCGATAAAATTCAAAATATTGTGAATAAACACAATTTTCTTGGCTATTATATAACATCTGCAAAAACAGGACAAGGTGTTATTGATGCATTTAATGCTATTATTAATGAATTATATTATAAATTCAAGGCTTTATCTTCATAATTTTCCGCAGGTACGGAAGTTGGAATCACCTGTAATTTCGGAGGATTTGGAATTTTTAACTCAACTGATTATTTCTATATTTCTTGCATCCATACTCTAAAGTTTGAAAACTTACTATCAAATATTTTTAACTTATTTTCAACCAATAATAAGTCTTTTTCAGGAATAATAAATGATCCTCTTCCTAATTTCATTCCTTGTAATTCTTTTACTAGTCCTTTCTTTTCATATTCATATAATTTATCAGAATATTTCTTAGTAGTTTTGTATCCATATAGTATTCTTTTTATTTTCATTTTAGCAGAACTATTTAACGCTCTTAGATTCAAAGTTATGATTTGATATGGCTTAAATTCAAGAGTTTTTATTAAAATTTCATAATATTTAGAATTACCATAAAGTAATTGCCCTTCTGCCAAGATATTTTCAATAAAATTAGTGTCCCAGTTATTAATATCCTCTGGAAAAAAGAACACACATTGGATGGAGCGGTTTAATTCTTTTCCTAGGCTTAAAAAATAGTTAAAAATAGTATTTTCCATTATTT
>JAHLWV010000130.1 GCA_019057735.1 Promethearchaeota archaeon
AAGGGAATTAAATTATAAAACATAATTTAGTTATAACCTTTCTTTTGTAAATCATAAATACAAAGGACTTTTCGGATCATTTGTTACAAAACCAAAATGGGAAGTAATACTTTTTGCTCTCATCTCACAGATTATATCAAAAAATCTTTTTACCAAGCTTCATCTTTATAATAAAATTTCTTTTTCAATTTCTGCTGATTTTATTTCTTGAAGAACAATCTGTAAAGATTCTTTTGCATCTTCAGGTGTCACTCTTTCAGGGTATTTATTATTTTGTAAACATTCAATCCAGTATTTTATTTCATTATAATAACCGCGAATTTCAGATATGTTTCCACCAGTATTAATAGAATTTATTTTATCTTTTGTAATATTCAAAAGCTCTGAATTTTTTTCTTTATACATTATTAACGGTTGAGTTTTTGAATTATATTCAATAACTGTTCCATCTTCGAATACTCCTCTTATTTCTTGCATGAATCCATAAGATTTACTTAAATCCCAACCCCCTTCAGCATTTACTATCGTATCTCTGTACCTATATGTTGAACATATATGTTGCCATCCTTTTTTATCTTTTTTCCCTAAAGAATAAACTGATTTCGGTTTTCCTAATAAATAATAAATATAATCTACATCATGGATATGAAGATCAAGTGCAGCACTACCACTTCTATTAGGGTCAAAATACCAATTATCCCATCCAAATATAGGAGGTGCGCTAATACGGGTACATTTAAGAACTTTTAACTTACCAAATTTTTTTGAGTCTACAATCCTCTTAAACTCAATATATTCTGGCCAAAAACGCAAAACCATACCAATCATCAATTTTACTTTTACCTCTTTTATCTTTGTAATTATTTCTTCGGTATCTTTTAAATTAAGTGTAAACGGTTTCTCGCAAAATATATCCTTTTTAGCATTACAGCATTTTAAAATAAATTCTTTATGCAAATATGTCGGAAGACAAATATCTATAGCATCAATTTCACTACAATTTATCAGTTCATCTGAATCGGCAAAAACCTCCGATTTGGTTAGATTTGCAATCTTCTCTGCACGTTCCATACTTATATCTGAAGCGCCTACAACCTTAACATCTTCTAAAATATTATAGCAATTAGCATGTACTGTTCCCATAAAACCACAACCAATAATTCCAACTTTAATCATAATATTTTTCTCCTAATTTTATAAATATATTTTTTCTCCGGATTCTATCGATTTGTTTGCTGCCAATGTTGCAATCAAAGTCTCTAAAGCATCGGAATAATTACATTTAATCTTCGAATCATCTTTAGTTTTTACTGAATTAATAAATATAACGTCCTCTTCCCAATATCCATCTACTTTTGAATTAATAGTTTCTGTTTTACCATTAGTAATTATCTTTAAAGTATCCAATGAATATATCTTTAAATGCATATCTTTTGTTATAATTTCCAATTTTGGAAACCAACCCGAAAGAAGACAAGTAGAATTTATACAACCAATTGCTTTATTTTTAAAATGTAAATTTATAGAACTTGCTTCATTAATATTATAATTGCAATTACTCATTGAATGTTTATACCCTTGAGCAAAAATCATATCTATTTCTCCAACAAGATATCGAGAAAGATCAATTATGTGTGTAGTTTGTTCTACTATTTGTCCTCCGGATTTTTCTTTTATAGTCCACCAGTCCACAGGTACAACTCCGCCAAAATATTTACCACAGACCAAAGCAACTTTTTGGTCTTTTAATAACTCTTTTGCCTTTTCAACTATATCTAAATATCTGAAAACATAACCTACACTTACTATAATCCCATTTTCCTTAATAATTTTTTCTGTATTTTTTGCTTCATCTATATTTAGTCCGATAGGTTTCTCGATAAAAATATTGATTCCCTTTTTTGCAGCTAAAGATTCAATGAGTGAATGAGCAAAAGGAGGAACACAAATATAGCAAGCATCTAACTTTTCCTCATCGAACATTTTTTTATAATCATAATACACTTTTGCATTAAATTTTTTGGCTTCTTTTTCTGCTCTTTCCAAAAGAATATCACATATCGACACAATTTCTACTTCTTCCATCTCCGAAAGATTTTTCATGTGGATACGAGCTATCGTCCCACATCCTACAACACCAATTCTTAGTGGCATTTTATTTATCATCCTCTCTATTTAATATTTTATCCATACTAATAGATGTTTCAAATATTAGACTTTCAGGATAATATTTTGGGGGAAATAACTCAGCAATAATATAACTATTATATCCAATTTCTTTAAGTGCTGAAATCACATCAGGCCAGTTAACATCACCATAAAGGAGATTTACAAAGCCTTCCGCAGTGCCAACAGACTTTTTAAAATCCTTGACGTGCACTTTTTTAATCCGGCTCCCTAAAATTTTTATCCATTGTTCCGGAAACCCAATTTGAAGTATATTACCCACATCAAAGTAAACTCCCACATACAAACTACCAATTGAATCTATAAAGTGCTTCATTTCAACTGGACTAAGTAAAAATTTGTTCCAAACATTCTCAATGGCAATATTTATCTTATAAGTTTCCGCAATAGGAGCTAATTCTTTCAAAGCCTGGAATGAACGTTCATAAACCTTATCATAAGAAACCACGGGGAAACCGGGCTTAAAGAAAACATCTACCGCACCAGGAACAATTAATATAGTATCTACTTCAAGCCAACTTGCTACTTCCAACATTTTCTTAACAATCCTCTTGGCTTTTTCCCGTTCTGAAGAATTATCGCTTGTCAGAGAATAATCCCAGAAAAGTCCAGTAGCCAAACTGCTTATTTCAACACCGATAGAACGAGATATTTTTACAATCTTTTGAATATCTCTTTTAGTAGAGCTTAATGTAATTTCTCCTTCTTCTGCAATTGCTACCTCAACACCATCAAACTTTGCTTCTTTCGCCAACTTGAAACAATCTTTTAAATTCATAATAGTAGGAAATGCCCACTGGCTGATTCCTTTCTTTTGAGTATACATTTCTCGTAACCTCCTTTATATCAATTATTTAATAACCCTTCACAAAGCTATTACTTACAGAAATACTAAATTACAACACAACCTGAATAAGAAAACGCAAGAATTCCATCCTTTCCGTTTGCATAATCGTTAATAAGAGTTTGAAAAGAACCCATCTTCCTGGAAGACAGTCCTGGAAAGCCCTCTAAAAAAAGCAAAATTCCTTATCCTTTTTTATTCACATTTTTAAAAACTATTTAATCGCTCCAAGTGTGATTCCTGAGATAATCTTTTCAGACAATAGTATGAATATAATTGTTGTAGGTATAATAACTAAAACAGAACCAGCGAAAATTGAACACCAGTCACTTGTATATTGCAATGATGAATATAAAGAATATAAACCAAGAGATAATGTTCTATTTTCAGTTCCCGTAGTAAATATAAGAGCTAAAATATATTCATTCCATAATCCAATAAAATTAAAAATTGCTGCAGTCACAATACCAGGAGTAGCCATTGGAACCATTACTTTAAAAAAGGTTTGAAATTCATTACAGCCATCAATATAGGCTGCATCTTCCAACTCTGATGGTATGGATAGAAAAAACCCAGTAAGAAGAAAAACCGTGAAAGGAATCGATAAAGTTGTGTAAACAATTATCAACCCAGGCAGTGTATCTACAAGATTTAAAGATGCCATAATTTTAAATAATGGAATAAACAATAGTTGAAAAGGAATTCCCATACCAGCAAGATAAAAAAATGTTATAGGTTGCGCAAACCTTATTTTCATCCTGGTCAGTGCGTAAGATGCAGGAGCTGAAATTATTATTATCAAGGCAACTGAAATTATTACTACAAATACACTGTTAAAGGTGTACCTCCCAAAATCTAAATTAGACCAGGCATTTTGGAAATTAACTAGATTTAACTTTTCTGGTAGACTCCAGAGTTGCTTAAATACTGTTTTATTTGTCTTAAATGAAGAAATAACTATAAAGTAAAGAAGCATTCCAATCGAAATACTCCAACTAATTAAAATTGCATGTGAAGCAAATCCTCTAAATGAAAACTTATTTAACTTCATATTCTATCTTTTCCTTGCTTTGCTTTTTAAAAAATCATAATCAATATTCATAAATTTCCCTCTTGATAAATTTCCTTATTATAAATGCCATTATTAATACTAACAATAATGTGACAACACCTATGGAGCTAGCATATCCTAATTGAAATATCGGATCCCTCTTACCAAAACCTACAATATATAGATATACAGCATTAGTCCACAATGCTCTGGGCGGAAGTATTCCTCCAAATGCATATAATAAATCAAACATCTTAATAGCATTAATTCCCCAAAAGGTTATTGCTATTACTAAAACCTCCTTTAGTAGAGGTATTGTGATCTTAAAAAATATTTGCAATTCAGTTGCACCTTCTATTCTAGCTGCTTCATATAAATAAGGAGGGATTCTTTCAATTCCTGCCATTAACAATATTAAATAAAAACCAACACTTAACCAAATAACTACAAATAAAACACTTCCGAATATATGTCTGGTGTCAGTAAATACATATTTTGACAGTACTTCTATATGTAACAACTTAAAAAATTGATTTAACAATCCAGTCCTGGGATTATATACCAATAAACCCCAATATATCGAATGAACCACAGGAGCGATAATATAGGGAAAAAATATAATAGCCCTATATGCTTTTTTCCCTCTAATACCAGAACCTAAAAGTAAAGAAAAAATAAATGCAATTAGGAAGATACCTATCCCACCAATAGTTAGCAGTAATAAAGTATTTTTAAAAGCTGCTAAAAAACTAGCATCACTTACAAGCTTTGAAAAATTCTTAAAACCCACAAATTCCATATTTTTACCAAAACCTGACCATTTATAAAAGCTTAGCTTAATAGCTCCTATTGTAGGATATACAAAGAAATAGAGATATAAGATTAATGAAGGTGCTAAAAATATCCAGGCAATATACCCTCTTCTTTTTTTCATCATATATAATCCTTCTTTATATAATAGTGTGTACCATCACAATATAAAGTAGATGGTACACACTATTATAATTAATCAGCTATTGATTTTCCCAGTATCTTATTGTTTCTTTTTTCATCAATTTAACATATTCATCAGGTGTAATATTTCCTAAAAAAGCAAGGTCATGATTTTTTAAGTAAACATTCTTATAGTAATCGGGGTAGTTTTCTACAATCCCATCATGAGGACTAAATAAAGCTTCTGAATCTAAAAATGCTTGCCCTAAACCTTCCCATGCTGGTGGGATACCTGTTCCTATTGTAGTAGACATATTCCATGTCTTATTTACAAAAATCTGCTGATTATCAACAGTTGTACAGAATTTCAAGAAATCTACAATTTCAGGACCAACTTTAGTATCATTAAAAGAAGCCCAACCAATTAAGTAAGATTCCATATCAGTGATTTTTCCCACTCCTCCGGCAACTTCAGGAAATGGGAAAGCCCCCCATTCAAAATCCTCACTAACTTGATTTTTTAACTCGTTAGGAAGCCAGCTTCCACATAATTCCATAGCAGCTTCTCCTGATGCTAACAACAATTGACCGGCAGGCCATGTAAATCCCTCAGCACCTTCAACAACATAACCTTTGTCAAACAACTCTCGTTCCATTTCAATAGCTTTTTTAAAAGCAGGATCTTCCCAACTTTCACCTGTTTTATCTTCCGCTGCTGCTAGTAGTGCTCCAGGTCCTTTTAGCTTTTCTATTATTTGGTAATACCACATATCATTATAGAAGTCTACCCCGCAATCCTGAGTTATAGGTGCAATATCCGAGGTAGTTTTTATAGTTTCACATAGCGCAAGAAATTCATCCCAGGTTTTTGGAACAGCCCAACCATTATCCTGCCACAACTTTTTATCATAAATAAAACCATTAGTTACTAAATTATAAGGAATGACTGAAACCTTCCCATCATCATCGGCATATTGCTCAAGTGTCCCCGGAAGAAAACTATCTCTCCAAGGCCCCTCTCCTTCATAACCTGGCGTATCCAGTGCTTCATCCATTACTAATGATATTCCTTCCTTAATCAAAGAGCCTTTTAAAACATAGTTTTCCGTATCTACCAGGTCAACGACTTTACCACCACTCCTGGCAACTATAACTTTTGTCATAACTTCTCTACCCACAAAAGTTACATCTATGGTTATTTCTGGTTTTATTTTTTTATACTCCTCAATCCATTTTTTAATGGCAGTAGCAGATGGTTCCTGTTCATTCCACATCGACCAATAAACTATTGTTTTTGTTTCTCCCGCTGCTGCTCCTACTAATGGAATTGCGGAAACAGCAAACGCAACTATTAGTAAGCAAACGAATAATTTTTTCATTTTTATAATCTCCTTTAGATTATTTTATTTTTTCGTAAAACA
>JAHLWV010000013.1 GCA_019057735.1 Promethearchaeota archaeon
TTGATTAATTTTTTAGAAGTATAATTCACATTTATTAACTATTTTTGAGAATTTCATTCCCTACCAAATAGATCACGTTCTCCTCAAAAACTAATGCTATAATTCTATTTATATCTCATCCTAAATTTTCTTAGAATCTTTAAATAAGTCAAAGATATCCATTTCATAATCTATTGTATCTTCAGGTAATAGATTTGGCTCCTTAATTAATTTAGCAAGATAATATGTTTTTGATCCTCTCTCTAAATATTGTAGTACCGTGTAAGCTCCTTCTAAATGACTTCCACAACATAGACTCCCATGGTTGGCAAGGATTACTGCGCTTCTATCTTCTAAACTTGCTTTTACATTATCAGCTAATTCTTCACTTCCAGCCTCACCGTAATCCGAACATAAAACCTCTCCGCCTAAGTAGGGCACAAGTTCTTCCATAATTGGAGGTAACGACAAATTGAGAGTACTGAGTATTGTTGAATACATTCCGTGAGAGTGAATAATTGCATTCACGTCTTCTCGATCTTTGTATATTCCTAAGTGCAGGTGTTTTTCTACTGAGGGATTTCTTTCTCCCTCGATTACTTTGCCTTCAAGATCAATAATTAAGATATCCTTTGGTTCCATTTCTTTGTAGTTAACGTTACTAGGGGTGATCAAAACGAATTCTTTATCACCATTTTTAACTCTCATACTTACATTTCCGGCTGATCCAATAACATGGCCGTCGCTTAATAACTTCTTACAAATTTTTACAATTTCTTCTTTAAATTTATTACTTGGTTTATCTAGTATCTCCTTTTTTTCCTTAAATCCTTCAAATACTTCGGGATTTAATACATGAGAAGGAATCCCATTATTTAACCAAATGTTAATATCTTTAAGGAGCATTTTAGATTGTCTCTTAACTACTTCAGTTGTATTTCCACCAATATGGGGCATCACTATAACATTATCTAATTCTAAAAACTCATTATCTTCATCAATGGGCTCTAAAGGGAATACATCTAAAGCAGCTCCTGCGATCTCGTTTTTCTTTAAAGCTCCGTATAAATAATCGTAATCAACGAGGCTTCCTTTGGCCAGATTTATTAAATACCCTGAGCTTTTCATCATTTTTATCCGTTCTTCGTTAATAAGATTATCATTTTCATCAGTTGCCACAGCATGTAATGTAATAAAATCTGATTCTTTCATTAAAAAGTCAAGGTCTGTCTTGTCGCCGTACTCTTTAATTTTTTCTTCGGAAACATACGGATCATATATTAGAAATTTAACACCAAATGGTTTTAATCGTTCGGCTACTCTTTGCCCAATTTGACCAAAACCAACTATGCCTATTGTTTTACTTTCTAATTCGCTTCCCATGAATTTATTATAGCAATTAATCCAATCTTCAAACTCAATAATTTCAAAATCATCTGAATGTAGGAATCGGTCTAGTTTAGTAAGATTTCTAGCCATAGATATTATTAAACCAACAGTTAATTCAGCAACTGCAACGACATTCCTGTTTGGAGTGTAAATAATAGGTATATTTTTTTTGGTAGCAGCGTCTAAATTGATATTAAAAGGATCCCCGCGACAAGACGCAATCAGCTTCAAATTTGTCTGTTCAAAAAGTTCTGCTTTTTTTAAATCATCCGCTACAGTTATGAAGACATCGTAATTCCTTAATTTTTCAGTCATCTCTTTAATGTCAAAATATATATTTCCAGTATCCCTCCAACTTTCATAGGTTACTTCCATTTTCTTTCGCAATTCTTCTAAAACTTCATCAGTTATACTTGCTGTTATAAAAGCTCTCATAATTTATCGATCCACCTAAAAGATTATCTATTCTTTAAGTATTAGATTATAATCATGCAATTAAATTTAGATTAAATGATTAAAACAATTGAATTTAGCTAAAACATCAAGCTCTTCAGTTTCATTAAATTTCTAATGTTTCCTTCAATGACCTTTATTTTTCCTGAAGAATACGCTTTCACCGCTCCGAGCTCTTTGTTAAATAAATCCAGCATTGTTTTTTCTGATACAAACTCGATTTTCACGGTAGCAGTTTCGTCGCTAGCGTTATCTTTTACCTCTATTCCTTGATCCTTATTAACAAGTATCAAAACTTTGCGGTTTGTGTCTAAAAATGAAATTTGTATCGGTTCATTATAGTTTGCTAATTTTTTTCTCACTTTTTCTGTATTAACATAACGATTTTCAATTTCCTTTAAACAAGACTCAAAATTTTCAAAATTTGACATTTTTAATCACCCTTAAAATACGAAAACAAGTTTTAATATTAATTTTAATGTTAGTAATTTACTATCGTTTATAAAAATATTAAAATTAAACACCAAAAGAAATCATAAACTATCAATTTTTGATTTTAGGTTATTCCACTCAAGATAAATTGTTTTAAATTTATCAGAGACACTAGGATCGTTTTTTACTTCTTCAAATGCTAAAAGATTACTAACGATCGATTTGTAATTGGAATAGTACTTCAAACCCATTAGAGTATTTATTGCAGCACCAATAAATGCTGAATCTCTAATGCAGGCAACAGAAATTTGATTATCTAATATGTTAGCTAACAACTTGCAAAACTCATTAGATTTAGCCATCCCACCTGCAACATAAGTTTTTGTACGAAGGTCAGTTTGATTGCGTAGCACTTGATGATTTTCAAATATACCGAAAGCTATGTTTTCAAGAACGCTCCGGGCAAAATTTTCAATTTTAGGGACATTCTCAGACACCATAATAGGTGGTGGAAAAATAAAAGCACCTCTCTTAATAGAAGTGGTATTCTTTATATTCATCTTTTCAGGACCCAAGTAGGTGTAAGTCGAAAAAGCTCCGGGGGTTGTTCTTTTTAGATAATCCTCTATTAATGAATCTGGATTGTCAGTAAAGCTTGATAAGAATGCTTCTTTAAACCAATTGTAGGAAGCGCCCGTGTTGCCCGCATTGCTTTCAATTAACCATTTTCCTTTTATCGAATGGCATGTGGTCCAGAAATTAGAATTAGGATCAAAAATGGGTTTATTTACAACGAGATGAAGTGGTGATGTAGTACCTAAACTAATGCCTATGTCACCTTCTTCGATTACACCCATACCTAATAAAGTTGCTTGCGTATCTCCTCCAGATTTTACAAAAGAAATATTTTTAAGGACTTCATCGAATCTTTTGTTTAAGTTTTCTTTTAATTCGCCCACAATAGTTCCTGATTCAACAATTTCTGGAAAAAAATCGGGATCAAAATTAAAAGTATCTATTATTTCAGAACTCCAATCCCCTTTTTTAATATCCAGTATTTGGGACTCAGCTGCAGAAGATAGATCAGTACAAAAATTTCCAGTAAATTTGTAGACTAACCAATCATCTAATGTCAATACTTTTTTAATTTTTGCGTATACTTCTTCCGCTTCTTCTTTAAACCACAATAATCTTGCTAGACAAAATAGTAGAGACGGACTATGTCCCGTTATTTTAAATAGATCCCTTTCTGAAAATGCATCGTCTATGAGATAGGCTGAATCAATACCGCGAATATCGATATTAGGTCCTCCATACAAGACATTTCCTTTTTCGTCTAGAAAAACGGAGGCAATTCTTTGAGTACAGCTCGACAAACCTACAATCCTTTTGTTTTTAGATTTAGATAGTACAAAATCTATTCCTCTCATAACCTTTTTCCAAAGGTCATCCATGTCAAAGCGTTTAGCAAAACCATCTAAATCTTCATTAAATATTTTTAATTCTTGAGTGTTATAGATTTTTATTTTTAATTGGTCGGATACTAATCCTACCTTTATTGAATTAGAAGAAATATCTATCGTTAAAATTAAATTTTCATCTTTTTCCATAATTCTCAAGAAAATTTTAATTTACTTTAAATAGGAGAAAAATATTTACGAACAACCTCTCCCATCGGAGTTTTTTCTTCAAATATAATTGCTTGAAATGAAGATATTTTAGTTCCTTTTATATCTTTCCAAGCGTCAGAAGAAAGCCACGCTTTACTACATGTATGATTAAGGAAAGTCTCTACATCCCAATTCCTATCGTGATCTATTGGAACTTGTGGAAGGAGCAATCCTCTTCGCATTCCTCTCTCCACTATAAGTCCATCCCTCCCTATTACAATTTTTTCAAGATATTCATTCGGAGTGTTAACTTCTATTACTTTAGGAGGAGTTAATATTGAAATTTCAATAGTAATATTGTCCATTTCATCAATAGATACAGATGAGAAACGAGTATCTTCAGTTGCTGAACTGATTGAAACTTTATGAATAACATCGTATAATGCAAATTTTGGTTCTATATATCCTATACAACCTCTTAAAGGATTACCTTTCGCATTATGAGTATTTAAAGTGACAAATGCTCCATAATTTCCCTTAAATTTTTCTTTTAAAACCTCAGGTATCATGATACCTTCACTATTCTTAAGATAATATTCGATATTATCTCTTGCAAATTGTATTAGCTCTTTTCCGTCAGCTACGGTGAAGATTTCTTCATCTGCCATGTTTTCACTTCAAGATTTTACATTCAGTATTATATAGGAGATGACAAATTATAATAATTACTTAAATTGCTCCTTTAATTATGTTTCCCTTCGGATTAGATTCATCAATATTTACTTCTATGCCTCTTAAAAATACTTTCCATATGTGAACGCTTGTTTGATAATTTTGATAAGGTGAAAACTTTGCTTTTGATTTGAATTTTTTAGATTCAATAGGATAATCCACTCCACGATTTACAATAATTAAATCAGCATCGTATCCCTCTTTTATAATACCTTTATTATTTAATTTAAAAGTCTTCGCTGGATTTTCTGAAGTAATTTTAACGAATGTTTCTAAAGAAATTTCATTTTTAAAAACTCGATCTAGTACTGTTAAAGGATATGACTCAAATCCCGGAAATCCTGAGGGTGCGTCGAGAAATGCTTTACTTTTCTCTTCAGATGTGTGTGGTGCATGATCCGTGCCCATTAATTTCACATTACCTTGTTTAAGCTCTTGAAATAGATAAAAAGCGTGCTTTTTGTCTCTTAAAGGTGGGAGAACTTTAGCATAATTAGGATTTTCAATCCGAATAGAATCATTTAATAAAAGATGATGTGGTGTTATCTCAAATGTAATTTTTAAGAATTTATTCGTACTTAACGCTTTTTTAATCAAGGAGTAGCTATCTTGGCAACTAATATGACAGAAATGGATAATAGGATAATCTTCAGGAATTAAATCTAAATCTACAACAACTTTATAATAATTTTCAAGAATAAAATTCACATATTTAGCTTCCATGTAGGTTGGGTATAATTTATTATGCAGTTTCAAAAGCGGTAATTTTTCTTCAACACTTCTTTGAAATATCTTCTCTTTCTCTTCGGCGTTTAAAGGCCAATCGGGATGAATAAAAATCGGGAGTTGGAATTTTGAGGATATATTAAGAAGTTTTTGAATAATTAAGTGATCTGTCCAATCAATACCGTTTAAAGAATTTAATGGGTAGATTTTAAAACCTATAACACCTAAGTCAATAATCGAAATTATTTCTTCGAAATCGAAATCCCTTGGAATCCCCGCTATAAACCCTACATCTACATGTATATTATTGCGTGCTTTTTCCATCCATCCTTTAACCTGGTTTGCACTTATAGCTGGGGGTTTTGTATTCGGCATAGTGAAAACCGTTGTTATTCCTGAGAAAGCTGCTGCTAAAGTTCCTGTTAAAAAGGTTTCTTTTTGACTCTGTTCCATATCCCTTAAGTGGGAATGAATATCAATTATCCCGGGTATGATCGTTCTCTTCTCACAATCAATTTCTATTCCGTCTAAATTTCGACTCCTTATTGATCGTAGGCTCTCCTCGGTTATATTATAAATAACTACTCTAATTACACCATCGAGTATTAAAATAACGCCATTACGAAGAGAACCATCATTGTATATGAGCCCATTTTTTAAGATCATCGATCTGTGTCAGTTCTTCAATAATTTTTGTGATCATATAAGAAGTTAATATATAAGATTTTATTTTCAATTCCTCTTATTTTTGAAAGATCAATACTTTTTAAACTACATTCTTCATTAACTTTATGTAAAAACCTAAGAAAAGAGATTGATTCTTGAGAAAATGAAAAAATATAGCATTGTGAGCTATTTTCATCAATCTTGTCTCCATACATAACATTTTGTTTAACTTTTTCTTTAGAAATATCAGTAATAAATATCCTATTATCATTAAAGTTGCTGTAAATGTTTTCCAAAATAAATTCTGAGCTAGGCACCTTTTTGACATATATCCCTGGAGTTGACTTAATCCATTCTCGATCGTTATAATTTTCATTGGTTTCGATTTTCATAATAGCTCTCAATAAAAGTAAAGCTTGGGATCTCTCATCAGAACCTAAATATCTCACAGATTTACCTTCAATCTTTATAAAAAGGTTATCTGTTTCAAAATACAAGTATAAATTATTATTTTTTCTTATTGTATAAGATATACAAAAAGATTCTCTTATAATAGCGCAGAGCGTATATACATCGAGGGGAGTTTTTCCTTTATCAATGTCGCTTTTGGTATATTGAGTAACGCAATCCAAAAATATTAAGAAATCCAACTTAATCAGATTAAAATATACATGTTAAAATTTAAAGTCTTTTCCTAATCCTTGAAGACCCGGCATTCCTTTTCCCTTTTTTTGCATTTGTAGAGCTTTTTTCATGAACTTTTTCATTTGGTTATATTGATCAAGCATTTTATTTATTGTAGTATAATCAGTACCACTCCCAATAGCAATTCTTCTTTTTCGGGTTTTTTTGATAATTTTTGGATCGTCTTTTTCTGCTTGAGTTAAAGAATTCAAAACAACTTCCCATTTCTCTAGATTTTTTTCAGCGTCATCAGATAACGCCTCAGGAATATTACCTCCTCCCATCATTGCTAAGATATTTTTCATTTTACCGACTTTTTTTATAGATTTCAATTGTAAATAAAGATCGTCCAATGTGAATTTTCCTTTCATCATTCTTTTAACCAAATCAGGATCAACATCAATCTCAGCTTCTTGTACCTTTTTGACCAAACCTTCTATATCAGGAATGCCTAATAGAGAACCTACAAATGTTGTTGGATTAAATTCTTCCAAATCCTCCAATTTTTCACCGACTCCAATGAACCTAATGGATTGATTAGTGGCAGCACAAGCAGAAAGTGCTCCACCTCCTTTAGCTGTTCCATCTAGTTTGGTAACGATTATACTACCAATATTTGTAGACTTAGCAAATTCTTCTGCTTGTGAATAAGCTTGTTGCCCTAACGTTCCATCAATTACTAAGATAACTTCGTTAGGTTTTAAACTTGATTCGATTTTTTCCATCTCTTTCATTAATTCTTTTTCTTCTTTATGTCGGCCAGCAGTATCTACAATTATTATGTCATGCTCGTCATTTATTGCTTTTTTAGTTTCTCTAACTGCAAGTTTGATCGCATTTTTTTCATTTGGGTTGCCATAACATTTAACTCCAATTTGGTCTGTTAATTGTACTAATTGTTCATAAGCCCCCGGACGCCATGTATCAGTAGTAACTGCGGCTACTTTGTATCCTTTATTCTTATAAAATCGTGCTAACTTGCCGATAGAAGTAGTTTTACCTGAACCTTGGATTCCAACAAGTAAAATAACATTGCTTTTTCCTGGCTTTATTCTTATAGGGGCAGATTTCCCTCCGATTGTTTTCACTAACTCATCATGAACGAGCTTAATTATAAAGTCTTTCCTTCTCGCTCGTTTTAAATCTGTATTCATTGCTTCTTTTTTGATATTTTCAGTCATCTGGAAGACTAATTCTACTTTCACATCTGCTCCCAAAAGACTTTTTTGTAGCTCCTTTATTGCCATGTTAATTGCATCCTTATCGATTTTTGGCAAACCTCGCAACTTTCGCATTATTGATTCTAAATCTTTCCCTAATTTATTAAACGCCATAGTATAAATGAAATTTTATTTATGTTTTAGTAATTAAAATAAACAAAAACTAATATTTTTTTTTAAATGATTATAATTATAATATAAAAAAAGATATGTGAAAATAATAAACATTACTTATTAACAATACAGAAAAAAAAGGAGATTTTAGAATATGAGTATTAGAAGAACTGAAATTCAGAAGTTAAAAACGGGACAATATATCATGGTTGAAGAAGAACCTTGCCAAATTAAAGCAACTGAAAGGAGTAAGTCTGGAAAGCATGGACATGCGAAAGTTCGGGTTGTATGTGTCGGAGTATTTGATAATAACAAGAGATCTCTCACCATACCCTCTGGTCACATGGTTGAAATTCCAGAGATCCTCAAAGGCACAGCTCAAATTAATTTTATTGAAGATGCATCGATTAACATAATGGATCTTGAATCTTATGAATCTGTGGATGTTAATTGGCCCGCAGATGAAGAATTAAAACAAAAAATAAAAGATTTACAAAAGGATCCAGGTAAAATGTCTTTAGCACAAGTAGAATATTGGCAACTTGCAGGAAAGACTTTGATAAACAGAGTTATTATTACCTAATAAGCTATTAGAACAGAATAAAGCATAACAATAGATTTAATTTCCCAAATTTTTATATTTCTTATTGTGTATTACTATTCAAGAAAAAACGCTTAAAAGAGGGGGAGTAATATGGAAAAAAAACCAATTTCATTAGCTTGCAGAATGGACTCAGAGAGAGCGATTAAATTAACAAAAAAGATTTTCGAATTTTTAGTAAAAAAGGGTGAGATTGTTCAAATGGAGACTAGAATCGCACCTAAAATCTTTCCTCATAGTGGAAAAGATCTAAAGGAAATGACGAAAGATAACACAAAATTTTTAGTCTCTGTAGGGGGAGACGGAACTATATTAAGAGTAGCAGGTGGATTGCCACCTCGAAACGCACCACCTATATTAGGTGTTAACATCGGATCCATAGGATTCCTAGATGAAACAAATGAAAGGAATGTTTTTAACGATATAAATCGTGTTTTAAAAGGAGAATTTTTAATTGAAAGATGCTCTAAATTAACTGCTTTCTTATTAAGGGATTCTGAAGAAATTCGATTGAGTAACGCTCTAAACGAAATTTTAGTAATCTCATCAAAGAGTTCAAAAGTTCTTTTGGCATCTATAAAAATAAATGGATGTTATCTCAATCGTAGTTATCTAGATGGAATTATTGTATCTACTTCCGTTGGTTCTACTGCATATAACCTTAGCGCAGGTGGAGCGATTGTTAAATCAACGATGGATATAATGCAAATTACACCGTTAAATAGTTTTGCTCGATCAGGCTTGAAACCTCTCGTACTACCAATAGACAGCGAAGTTGAAATCCAACTTTTGAGACCAAGATTAAGCGCTAAGATTATTATTGACGGTCAAAAAACTTTAAAGGATGTCCAGCCAAAATCAATAATTAGAGTTCGTAAAGCAAATTCTCATACAAGTTTTATTCGTCTTTCTAAAAGTATTAGCGATAATTATATTAGAAGATTAAGGAAAAAGATAATTGGAACTATAAAGGTGCCGTTAGACGACAGCCCAGAAGAAGAAATCAATTCTAGTTTTTGATACAAATATATTTTTAACTGGCGTAGATTTTAATTACTTTCCAGAAAGAATTTTCACAACACCAGAGATTGTGAATGAGTTAAAAGTGCCAAAATACCTCAATCGAAACAGAATTATTTTGCTTAGAATAGAATTAGCAATTGAGACTGGAAAACTAGTCGTTAAGAGAAGTCAGGATAAGTACTCAAACATAGTTGAGGAAAAATCCAAATCCACTGGTACTACGAAGGTTTTATCTAAGAACGACATCAACTTAATGGGTTTAGTATTAGAATTAATGGACACATACCCGGAAGATATCATACTATACACTAATGATTATTCCATGGAAAATTTATGTACTATGTTAAAAATTAGGTTCAGACCTCTATATAAAAAAGGAATAGAGGAAAAAATGTACTTCGAAGTATATTGTCCTTATTGCAAAACCCTACACAAACCAGAAGATTTAGACAAAAAATGTGAAAGGTGTGGATTGCAACTTAAGAAGCGTTTGTTAAAAAAGGAAAAAATATAGTGGAAAATATATAGCATAAAACTTAGATAATTATTGGACATAAATTAAAGATAAACCATGGGCACTAAAATAAACGAACTAGTAAAAGAAGTAAGGAGAACTATAACTTTTGATAATTTATTAAATAAACAAATTGCTATAGACGCCTTTAACACGATATACCAGTTCTTAGCTATTATCCGGCAAAGAGATGGAACACCACTAAAAGACTACAATGGAAATATCACTTCCCATCTATCCGGATTATTTTATAGAACCATTAATTTTTTAGAGCATAGTATAAAACCTATTTATGTGTTTGACGGAATTCCTTCTGAGCTAAAAATGGAGACTATAAAAGAAAGAAGAAAAATCAAAGAAGATGCAAAGAATAAGATGATCAAAGCACAAGAGGATGGGGATTATAGAGAAGCTAAAAAATATGCTCAGATGACTTCCAAATTGGATACTAGCATGATTGAGGAAAGTAAGAAATTATTAAAGTATCTTGGAATACCCATCGTTGATGCTACTTCTGAAGGTGAAGCTCAATCTGCTTTTTTAGTCGAAAAAGGAGATGCATGGGCATGCGCTTCTCAAGATTACGATACATTACTCTTTGGTGGAGAGAGGTTAATACGAAATTTTGCTGTGAGCCGGAGTAAGAAACTTAAAAACACGACCGTTACACTTGATATCGAGTACATCTCCCTATCAAAATTTCTTGAAAATTTACACATAACACGCGAACAGCTAGTAGAAATGGGAATATTAATAGGAACGGATTTCTATCCCGGTATTAAAGGGATCGGGCAACATAAAGCTCTCGAACTTATTAGGAAGCACGGGTCATTAGATAATATCATAAATAATAAAGTTAAAGTTGGGAATATTGAAATTCAAGTTGATAGAAGTACTATTGAACAAATAAAAGAGATCTTTTTATACCCAAATATAAAAAAAGACTATCCAAAGATAACCTGGGAAAAAAGCAAATACGAAAAAGTCGAAGAACTTCTGATAGAACAACACAATTTTTCAAGGCAAAGGGTTGAAAACGCGATTGAACGCTTAAAAAAACAAACTTCTTCCAAAACACAAGTTTCATTAGATAGTTTCTTCAAAAAAAATTAAAATTAATCTTCAAAAAAAAGCAAAAATTTTTACAAAATTATTCTTTTATATTTTTAGAATACTCAAAATAGTATTAAAGGTCCTAATATGTCAACAAAAGAAAACAACTCAAATGGCAAGGATGATCTTAAAGTATCTTTACGAGTACAAGAAGCAAAAAAAAGGGATATTGGTCGAAATATAGCTAGAATTGATCAGGAAACCATGGAAAAGTTAGATATAAAAACAGGTGACGTCATCGCCCTTGTTGGAAAGAAAGAGAGTGCTGGAATAGCTTGGCCCAGTTATCCGCAAGATAGTGGTTTAGGGATCATACGTATTGATTCTAGATTGAAAAAGAATATCGGAACGAGTATAGACGAAACGATTCAAATCAAAAAAGTAAAAATTCATTCCGCTCAAAATATCGTTCTAGCACCAATTAGTGTTAAAATAAAATCAAACCCAAGGTTTGAAACCTTCGTTAAACGAAAATTGAGTAATTATCCTGTTACTATTGATGATTTCATATTTATATCAATAGGCATCAGCCGGGAAATTACTTTTAAGGTTATAAGTATGAGACCAAGTGGAATTTGTACTATTAAACCAGAGACATCTCTTCACATTAGCGAACATACTACTGAAGATGAAGAGCAGGGGACCGATTATGTTACGTACGAAGATGTTGGAGGTTTAGATCGTGAAATAAAAAGGGTTAGAGAAATGGTTGAGCTCCCATTAAGACATCCTTCATTATTTAAGCATTTAGGTATTGACCCTCCAAAAGGTGTTTTATTAAGAGGACCTCCAGGATGTGGCAAAACTCTATTAGCTAAAGCCGTAGCAAACGAAAGCGAAGCCTACTTTATTTCAATAAATGGACCTGAAATAATGAGCAAGTTTTATGGTGAGTCAGAAAAAAAATTACGGAAAATATTCATTGAGGCTGAAGAAAAAAGTCCTTCAATAATTTTTATTGATGAAATTGACGCTATCGCTCCTAAAAGAGAAACTGTTACAGGGGAAGTTGAAAGAAGGGTTGTCGCTCAATTATTAGCATTAATGGATGGGTTGCATAGTAGAGGTAAAGTAATCGTTATAGGTGCAACTAATAGACCAAATAGTTTAGATCCTGCATTAAGGCGCCCAGGTAGATTTGATCGCGAAATAGAGATAAAAGTACCGAATGAGAAAGGAAGGAGAGAGGTTTTTCAAATTCACACGAGGAACATGCCCCTCGATAAAAAAATATCATTAAAAGAATTTGCGAATATAACTCATGGATTTGTAGGAGCAGACATATCTGCGGTCTGCCGAGAAGCAGCAATGGCTGCTCTTAGAAGATATCTACCACAAATTAACTTAGATTCTGAAATTATTGATCCTGAGTTATTAGAACAAATAGAAGTGACCAAAGCAGATTTTGAGGAAGCTTTAAAAGAAGTAATGCCCTCTGGAATAAGAGAAGTGTTCGTCGAGATACCAAATGTCACTTGGGATCAAATAGGTGGATTGGAAGATTTAAAGCAAAAGTTGATAGAATCTGTTGATTGGCCTTTATCTCATCCTAAAATATTCGAGCGAATGGGAATAAGTCCTCCAAGAGGAATCCTACTTTATGGCCCCCCTGGATGTGGAAAGACGCTCTTAGCTCGCGCAGTAGCAACCGAAACAAAAGCAAATTTTATATCAATTAAGGGACCTGAATTGCTATCAAAATATGTTGGAGAAAGCGAAAAAGCAATTCGTGAGGTATTCCGAAAAGCTAAAATGGCAGCGCCATGTATTATATTTTTTGATGAATTTGATTCGATAGCTCCAAGTAGAGGTAGGCACACTACCGATTCAGGAGTTTCAGAAAAAGTACTCTCGCAATTTTTAACTGAATTGGATGGATTAGAAGTAAAAAAAGATATTATAGTGATTGCTGCTACAAACCGCCCCGACATTTTAGACCCTGCATTAATAAGACCAGGAAGAATTGATAGAATACTCCTCGTTCCCGCTCCTGATGAGGATGGAAGACTACAAATACTAAACCTATTTACCAAAGACATGCCTTTAGCAGCTAATATTGATTTAGATAACTTAAATAAGATGCTAGACGGTTTCACTGGAGCAGATGTAGAAACTTTATGTCGTGAAGCTGGCATGATTGCTTTAAGAGAAAATTTGAGAGCAAGGAAAATTACTGAGGAACACTTTAAAATGGCATTAGAATCGGTTTACCCCAGTATTACATCAGAAATAAGTAAGTGGTATGAAGATTTTGGAAAAAAATTAAAAAGTAGAATCATTCAACAAGATCAGATGGTTGTGTAATATTCATAAAATTAATTTGTTGGATTATATTTTATATTATAGTAACAAAATTTAACGTAAAGGTGCATTATTATCGAAAGTCACAGATGGAATCAAAAACCTGTCGTAAATTCTTTAATAGATATTTTGATAAAAAATAAAGGCGAAATTTTAGATAAGCGTTTAGAAGAATTACTAAGGAAAGAATTCTCTTTTATTCAAACACTAATGTTAGAAGAGCTCCTAATGAAACTGGAGAGTCGAAGTATAATTAATGTATTTAGGGTTTCAAAAACAAAAAAAATGATTGTACTGAACAAACGAAACCAGCATATTAGAAGTGAAATAATGGATGAGTTAAATTGAGTGGATTTTTTTCCAGTTAATGCACTCTTGAGCTAAAGTTGCGTGTTCAGTTGGAGATTTATATTTTCTTTCTCGTATATCTACAAATATTGGATAATTTACGGCATTCCCCATTAATAACATTTCACCAACGCCAAGACTTGAAATCATATTAGCGAAATCTTTTGTGATTGCTTCGGAACTATCCATTAGATGCTTTAGATCGTAAGGATTTTTAATATTAAGAATTAATTTCGAATTGGTTTGCGATAAAGCAGTAGTACTTAACTTTTTAGGTCTTTGACTTATTAAACATAAACATGCCATAAACTTCCTTCCTTCTCTTGCAATTGTTTCAATTATATGTTTTGAAATTGCTTTTGAATGAGCTGCTTCTGGGCAGAATTGGTGAGCCTCTTCAATTATCAATAGAAACGGAGGAATCTTATTCATTCTTCTTAGATAAAACAGGCGAGTACATATATAATCAACAATTATCTGTTTTTTCCGAATTGAAATTTCATTTTGGAGATTCAAAATAGATATTTCCCCTTGATTCACAAAATTATTTAAAACTGGATTTTCTTGCGGTCCGAATAATTTTAACCAGTTTAATTCAGATAACCACCCTATCAAAGCTTGTTTAGTATTTTTACTGCCCTCCGGATCATTCTCAATTTCTTCAATAATTTCATTAAGTGAGTATTTTTTTTTATTTTTTCTCAATTTCTTAATGTATTTAGCTAACTCTCTAATTTGAACATATGAAATTTGTTCTTGATATTTTTTAAAAGTATAAGCACTTAAGCTAGGGGTTGAAATTTGAAAGTACGAAGTGTCTACGACTTTAACCTTATTCTTTAACGATGGAATGTTTTTAAGATACGTATATTCACCGTGTACATCAACCATAATGATCGCTGGCGTTCCATAGCTATTCTCTCTTGTTAACAATTCTTCTATCAATACTGAAGTAAGATAACTTTTGCCTCCTCCAGAAATGGAAAGAATTGCAAAATGTTTGTTTAGCAATCGATCCATATCGATAAGAGCTTCGATGTCAGATACTTTAACTTTTCCAAGATTTAATCCGTGCTTACGATTAATACCAATAAAATCATCTAGGGTTTCTTCTTCAACTAAAAATACTTCTTTGCCTGGACTTGCTGGATACATCATCCTTTTTATCCTGTTAAACTCAGTTTCTTTAAGGTCACTGAATTCTACTATTCCTAAGTTTCTTACAATTGCAATAGCGTATTCAAAATCGTCACTAGGAAAGAGTCCTTTTAGAATGTTTGGGTTTGTTTCGCTGTTATAAGCCTTGATTGTAAGAGCATCAGAGAAATATTCGTTTAATAGCACAATTTTTTCAATTATACCTATTAAATAACCTTCAATAGATTTAGTGTATACAAACAATCCCTTTTTAACGAGTAATCCACCACTCCTCTTATTTATTACAAAAGGATAATTTGAAACATCAGGTAATTGAAGAAAATTAAAAACTATACCAAGCTTTAAAGACATTGAATTTAGATAGGTAAAAATATTAATAAATATAGATAAGAGCCAAAATTTACTGATTTAAAAAGAAAGCAAATTAGTAATAAAAAATATGGATGAAATAAAATTTAAGCTTTACCTCTCCAATTTTCCCATTATTCTTAATATTACATAATATCCGTTTTTCCAAAAGTAAATCATGAATAGAGAAACAGCCAGCAATGCAAATAATGAAATCCCTGTGAATAAAATCCAATTACCAGCTGAAAATGAGGCTAATAATGCAGAAAAAGGTGAACTTTGGGTAGGACCAAGCAAAATTTCTTGAATTATAGCGATTACAAGGCCTATAATAATTGCCATTATGCTTATTAACAAGCCCCCAGCTGCGATTTTAACATCTATGCGATTTTTATACCTTTCTTCAATTTCTCTTACTTTGAAAACGAAATGTAACACCCATTTTCTTCCTTTTCTGAATAATCCGAAGAAAAATATTAAGAGAAAAAACAATCCTGCTAAAATTCCAGCGATTAAAGCTATTTGGTATCCTAAAGTTAATCCTAAGAAAGATTCTAATTTCCCAGTTGGCATGATATAATCAAATATTGACCAGATACCTCCAGTAATGCAAATTAAGCAAGAAATAACGATAAAAACATAAAATAATTCTCCTACTACTTTTTGTTTTGAATTATAAATTTGGTCTGAACTTGAGTATGATTCTTCCATAATTTCCACGATACTATTTTAGTTAACAAATTTATAACAATCTAAGTATATAAAATTGTTTATTATTGCTTAAAATTAAAGAACAGAACTCGAAATGAAATGTTTAATTAATTTTTTTATTTTGGAGCGTTTTGACGAATGTTTTAAAGAAATTTTTTTCCTCTAAATGTGAATATAAATTGTTTGACATTTTGTAAACCTCATTATAAATCATCTGATGATCTATGTTAGGAGTCCATTTCTTATCCACCTTACAAATATTCTCAGCAGCTTTAACAACATCAGGAAACAATCCAGCACCTGCTGCTGCTAAAATTGCTGCCCCTAAAGACGTTGCTTCCTCAATCACATTTCTTACACAAATTATACCTATAACATCAGAGTAGATTTGATTCCAAAAATCCGAGCGAGATCCGCCTCCAGTTAACTTCAATTCTTTTGGAGCGATTCCTAACTCTCTAAATATCTCAACATTCTTTCTAATTTCAAATGCTACTCCTTCCATAATAGAACGTATAATATCTCTTCTTTTATGACCTAATGATAAACCATATATTAAACCTCGAGCATACGGGTTCCAATGAGGTGCTCCAGCACCAACCAAATGGGGGATGGCTAATAGTGAGTTAGCTCCAACGGGCGACTTTTCAGCTTCTTCAGTTAAAATAACATAAGGATCTTGGTTTTGTTTTTTAGCCTGTTCACACTCTTCTGCTCCAAGTTCGTCCCTAAACCACCTTAAAAAGGCTCCGGTAGTAAAGATACTAGCTTCTTGAACCCATGCGCCAGGAATTGCATGGCAACTACATAAAACACGCCTTTTCGGATCAAGTTTAGGTTTTTCTAGATAAGCTAGTATAAAACTTCCCGTTCCAGTCGTGACTTTTATGTTCCCGGGGGAGACGACTCCTACACCCAGTGCCGCTGATTGCTGATCACCTGCTCCGGTTATTACTAAAGTTTTTTTGTCAAATAATGTATCCTCAGTTAAAATTTCGCCAATATCGATTCCACTCTCTACGGGTTCTGGCATTTTATCCAAGTCAATTTCGAGTTCGGAGGCGATCTCATCTGAATACTTAATTTTATTAATATCGAAAAGCATAGTTCTTGATGCGTTAGAGTGGTCTGTATAAAATTGTCCCGTTAATTTATAAAGAATGTAATCTGACACAAGTAAGAATTTATGAGTTTTTTGATATATCTCTGGTTTTTCATCTTTGAACCATAAAATTTTTGTCGCTGAAAAATATGGATCAATTATTAACCCCGTAGTGTTATATATTTTATCTTCTCCTATTTTTTTCTTAATGAAGTCAACCTGATTAGTAGTTCTTCGATCTTGCCACACTAACGCATTATGTAAAGTGTTTCCTTCTCGATCTACAGGAACAATTGTTTCGCGTTGATTAGCAATAGAAAGACTTACAATTTCTGATTTATCGATTCCGCTTTTTTTAATAGCTATTTCGATAGTATTCTTTAGTGATTCCCACCAAGAATTAGCGTCTTGCTCCACATAAGAAGGAACGGGATAAAAACTCTCCCACTCCTGATACGCGCTTGATATTATAGTACCAGTCATATCAAAAATAAAAGTTCTACATCCTGTAGTTCCTAGGTCAAGTGCGGCAACAAACATAGTTAATAAAACTCTTTGAATAATTAGTTTTAGTAGTAATGTATAGATTGTGCTATGAAATAAAAACTATTATTAACAATTATAAGAAAATACTTAATTTTATTTCACTTTTTTAAACCCACATTGTTGACACACTAATCCAACTTTAGGACTATATACTTGTGTAAGGGGTCCATTACAAATTGGACACTTCACATCAAATGTTGGAAACCATTTACCTTTAATATTGGGCATATACTTTAAAGTATTAACGAATTTCAATCTATCTAGATCCTGCTTATTAATTTGTAGCAACTGTTGTTCTTCAGCAATAGATTTTCCTTTTGGAGCTAAAACTATTAAGAATTTCATTTTTTTCGGATTATTTAGCAATGATAATGTTCGCAAAATAGCTCCTTCTTTATATTCATCAAATAACTTAGCTAGTTCTGGAGGGGCTAAAGCTACTAATACAGCTTGCGAATCCCTCGATTCCACTTCGACTTTTTGAATGAGGAATTGGAACATTCTCTTTTCATGGTCCATCCCCCAAATAAAAATCCATGGTTTTATATCGTAATCCTCGTTATCAGGCCCAATTATTCTTTTAATACTTTCCACCCAGGAATAATGGTTAAATTTATACAGGTTAGAGCGTAAATCATCAAAAAATCCTGGTTCAACTACAGGAAAAGTTTTCATTACACTTTTCAGAGATAAAAGTTTAACTTCAGCTAAAACTTCTGAGTTAAGATTATCCCATGGTGTATATGTGAAAACTGAAAAGAAATTGTTCATAATCTTTAAGACTAATATATAATATCCTTTTAACTTTTTTATTTCTAAGATAGATAATGATTTAAATTATAAAAATAAGATTTAAGAAGCATTACGGCTATAATCATATTAAACTAATTGTCGAGATTAATAAATGAACGGAATTTGGGATAGTAAATCGGACGCAATAAAGAAAGGTGATAACCTTAGGGACGTCTCACATATTATCGAAAAAACTAGAAAAGACGAGGAAGGCTTTATTCATTACGTTTTTAGCAAAGCTAATTTTTTTAATCCTTGGTATACAATTCCCGAAGATGATTTCAAACTTTTTGAAAACTTTCTAGAAGGCGGTTCTAGAGCATACCCTTCTGATGGTAGCATCCCCTGTGATATAGTAGCTAAAGAAGCAAGAAAAGTTTTGAAAAAAATAGAATTATGTTCCCAAGACCCTAATCATCATTATTGTGAAGCAGCTCGCGAAGTGTTAAAAAAAGGGAAATTCTCGTCAGTAAGAGGGACGCTAAAACTCTATTTAGGTAAATACACGACAAGAGATTGGAGAAGAAAGAGATTTACGGACGATATAGATTTCTGGATGTTTCACACGAACCTATTAGATTCATCTTTAAAAGAGTGCAGTTTTTTAAAAAATAAAGAAACAGGAGAATGGGAAAAAACTGTTGAATGGAAGAAATTTGAAACTAAAGAAAATAGGCGCGAAACTTTGTTTGCTGCAAACAATCTTAATCAGTTACTTGATTTTGGAGCTGGTAGTTATCTCGAAGGTTCAAGTTTAAAAGAAATTTTTGATAAAAAAATTAAAAGAGGACACGATGTCGATTTAAGCGATATTATTAATGTCGCAATGATGAACAATGGCGTCGATGGTATTCACAAAGATGAATGGTCAGATGCATGGAATTCTTTTGAACAGGCAGCCAATACACGAAATACTAGAACCACATCTAATCTAATAAGTATTTGTCGTTATTCTTTTGCAATTGCAGACCACCTTGAAAAAGTTAGCAAAGCTATTAAAAAACATAAAGATATTATTTTAGATAAATCTAAATATTCAGACGAGAAGATAAAATCTCTCTGTAGAATCTCTACTCATTGGGAAAAATTCTACGATGCTAACGGAGTAGATGAAACTAGAAAAATGATTCGTGATTTTTACCATGAACAAGCAGAAGAGAAACCATTTCACGCACAAAACCTAAGAATACTTGCGAAAAATATCCTAAAATTACTTAATTCCAAATACGAATATCTTAAGGTTACATTCGAAATTGAGCAATAATTTGAAATTATAA
>JAHLWV010000131.1 GCA_019057735.1 Promethearchaeota archaeon
TAAAAGAAAAAGTTTTATCAGAAATAAAAAAAATTGATCAAAACGATTTACGCATTCTTTATTTATTAAGGAATTTAGGACCCTTGCGGTTCACAAATATTATAGAATATTCTGGTTTGAGTAGGTCTACAGTATCTAAATATATAAAGTTCCATCTCTCCAAAAATAAAATTGAAAAAAAAATTTATAGAAATCCCTCAAAGAACATACAAGAACAGCGTTATTTTATAACAGATATCGGTACTGAAAAGCTTAGTGAGGATTATATCGGTCATGATGAGTCATTTTATTATAGTGAAATAAACGATCTCATTTCGAATCTTTCTGAATTAAAAAACTTTTACAAAGAGATTAGCGTTGCGGATTCCATAATAACAGATATTACTCGAAACATTATCAACATGGGCGAAAATTATTTTTTTATAGAACAAAATCGTGATTTATATCTTACGCTCTTTTACATTTACAATAATTCTGTGCTAACAAGAGATTTTAAATTTGAAATTACAGAATTCTGTAAACACTATAATGTAAAAAAATTAAGAATAGATTTTTATGTTGATCGTCTTTTATCTGGCGATTTAGGATTATATATGTTTAGTCGGGGCGAGGATAAATTCTTTTTTCACAGAGAAGATGTACTCGGTGTTACTACAATTCGATTAATAAAAGATAATTTGATTAACGAGATAGTTGAGTTAAACATTGCAAAAGAAAAGATGATATCTGACTTAGATTTAGATAACTTAGCTGAAGATATAACTAAAAAATTATTAGAAATGGAATTAATATGGGATATGAATGAAGACCAAGAGATAAGCGGAATAAAGGAGCCATTTGAAATGTTGGTCGAGAAAATGATAATTAAATATGCTCTAGAGATGGGAATACCAAAGGCTTCTCTGATGGATATTGCTTTGCAATCCAAAAAATTGTTAAAAGCAGAAGGAGGAAAAAATACGCTCTATAATATTATAAACGATTCTGAGCGATACGAAGATTTAAATTTAGTTTCCATCTCAGATTCTAAAGAAACCGAATTATTTCAAAGTTTAAAGTTATTGCGGGGATTTTGCCCAAAATGTGGTAAAACAGTGTTAAAAAATGATTTATCTAATATTTGTGCTAGGTGTGGAAGAAATTTCGAGAATAAAGAATTACTAAAAATTAAGGATGCGAGCGATATTGAGGCAGTGAGTGATTTAAGTGTTGCATACAGAATAGCAACTCTTGAAGAAGAAAAAGAAATTGAATGTCCTAATCCAAAATGTAATTACCAAATTAAATTAAATTGGGATGTTTGTCCTAATTGTTTAACTCCAATTATCAAACCTTAAGAAATATTTCTTCAGGATTTTTGTAATGTTTATGATAAATTTGCATGGTCTATTTTTTTTAATATTGATGAGAAATATTTTATATTTGTAATTTCCAATATCACAAAAATCCTGCATTAGAAGCATGTTACTCTCTCAAATAATCATATTTTGTTTAATCAGCTTAACAATCTATTCTATACATTCCACAATAAGAAATAATGTGAGAGAATTTAAAATCAACGACTTTCTTTCGCTAAAATTACAGAATAACCGAACACATATTTATGTTAAGAATAGAATCTTTACTCAATGTATGTATCTCCTTTTAAATATTCCTGTTGATCGAATTAGAGATTACGATATAATCGATTCTATCGATGAAGCAGCAGAAATTCTTGATAGATCTTTAGAAGGCTCACGATCTCCACACTTAATCACTCCTGAAGAAGAATTTGTTGGACATTGTTCCAACATTCAAGTTTGGGCCGAGAATGACTATGATACTCGAATTCTTCATAGAAATTTAGCATTTCCATTATTAAAAAGGCTTTCTGATGTGGGAGATCCTATTGCTAAAAAAAAATTTAAAGAAGAGATTGCACTCAGATATTCGAGTGGTCATTCTACCGTCATTATGTTTTTAAGCCAAAATGGCTATTTAAAATACTTGAGCAGTGAAGAGCTTGAGTGTTTACTAGATGACAATAAACTCCCAATTTTAGGGGAGATATCAACCAGTTTCAAAAGAATATTAGATTCAGTAGAGGATACCGATTTAGATAAATATATTCAGAGAACAACCCGTTCCTTAAAAAATAATTTGGGGATTCATAATGTTCCCTTTGTTATTTCTTACATTTTAAAGGATTTTTCAGAAAGTCATAGAAAAAAACTCGTAAGAAGTGTTTTTAATTGCCTTAAAACTGAAAAAAATTTTCCGTTAATCAATTATTTAAACAATAATCTAAAATATTTAGAAGAAATAGCTCTAGATACTGTAAAATATGATAACAGAATAATTGGATTGATGCATGATCAAGTGTTAAATCTGCGAGATCAAAACATTGAAGACATAAATCAAATAGAGGATTTAGAGAACCGTTATAAAGAAATTCGAAATTTAGATCTTAGTAATAATAATATAAAAGATTTGGATGGAATCGAAAATTTCACAAACTTAAGAACTTTGAATATGAACAATAATAAGATTAAAAGCATAAAAAATATAGAAAAATTGAATGAATTACGGTCCGTATCATTTAGAAATAATAATATTTCTGAGATAAACCAAAACATTAAATGTTTAACGAAATTAGAACAGTTAGATTTATCCGGAAATACTGAAATAGCCAAAATACATGGATTTATGAATGAAATGGAATCTTTAACCGTTTTAAAACTTGCAAATTGCTCAATCAAAGAATTTCCTGAAGAAGTAGCTAGATTTTTTTGGAGTGAGCAAAACTATAGATATTTTTCAGATTACTCTCAAGATGATGTAAGTTATTATGAAAGCACTCATAGAGAAATGGCTAGCTCAAATAATCAGTTGTATAAGAAATTTGTAAATTGGCTATTTAAATTTAAGCCTGCTATGTTGGAATTAGAAGTTTCCTACAGAGATATTGTAAGGTTTGAGAGATCGACGAGTAAAAGAGCAATTAGGAATTGGAAGGCTACAAAAGATTTTAAAAAGTGGTTATTCAATAAAAAACAAACCTCAATCACGGCTTTTTTGTGAACTTATAATAGAACAGGTTAGTTAGAAGCCTAGCCTCTTTTTTAATATGCATTAATTCTATTTTTCAATGAATCACTGTAATAATGAAATCGAAAATCTAAGGTTATATCCTCTATTTCTGCGTAAATCTTTAAAAAATATTAAGCCATTCCCTGAACATATAATAAATTATGACGTTTAATGTTTTAGGATATACTTTTAATTTTTTCTTGGTTGGATCGTTTTTCTCCTTTATTTACATTTTTCGTTCTGTTTTTAAAAAAAATTTAAATATGATATGAGAATTTAATATTCAGTTAAATTTGATTTTTCTACTAAGAAACTCCTTTTTGAGTTTTAAATAGTTAATATTGAGATGAAAGAATAAATGGAACTTCCAGATTATATTAAAAATCGTTCTTGGAAAGATTACCTAGCTGACGGAATAACCACAGAAATTGATGTTCCTGAAGATATGTCGTTAATTGATGTATACAAGTATAACGATGAAAATTTTCCCGATCATGTTATGTTTGACTTTTTTGGGAAAGAGTTTACGACTAAAGAACTAGATGTATTAACTAGAAGATTTGCAGCTGCGTTAAAAGATTTAGGCCTGAAGAAAGGTGAAATCTTGGCTCTATGGCTTCCTAATTGCCCTCAGTTTTCTATTACCTATTTTGCTGCAGTATATCTTGGAGCCACATTGACTGCTATTAGTCCCTTATTCACTGGAAGGGAGCTTGCATACCAAATTAATGATTCTGGAGCAAAATATTTGATAATGATCGACCGATTCGTTCGAGAGTATGAGAAAGTCGCTGATAAAGTATCATTAAGTAAAATAATTATATTAAATGTAATGGATGAGAAAATTGTCGTTCCCGAAACAGACAAAATCATTCATTACGATAAGTTATTAGACAAATACCAAGAACCTCTTGAGTTTAATGCTGAGATCGATCCTAAAAAAGATATTGCTATCATACAATATACTGGTGGAACAACAGGCCTTCCAAAAGGAGCTCTTTTATCACATAGCAATATAGTATCAATGCTTTGGGCTATTAAACAAGGTTCAGATTATATGATTGAGAATTATCTTAAAGAAAACATTATCGCTCTGTCTGTTTTACCTTGGTACCATATTTATGGTCAAGCTTGCGAATTATTGGCAGGTTGTTTGTTTGGTTCGAAAGCCTATGTCCTTCCGTCATTTGATCTTCAAAGAATCGCTGAAATAATTCAAAAAGGGCGTCCAAACATGATGCTTGGGGTACCTACGATGTTTGTTAACATTTTAAACTCACCTCATATGAAAGATGTGGATATGTCTTGCTTAAAATTTGCCAATTGTGGTGCTGGTGCACTTCCAGATGAGTTAGCATTAGAATGGGAGCGAAGAACTGGTTTTAGAATGGCTGAAGGATATGGTCTTAGTGAAACTAGCACAGGTGCTATAACAGCTACTGTCTGGTCAAAACTAAAGCGAGGTAGCGTAGGCCATCCTTTCCCCAATACTCTAGTTGGCATAGTAAATGAAAATTTGGAATTCTTGCCTGTAGGAGGAGAAGGAGAAGTTGTCATATCCGGACCTCAAGTGATGGTGGGTTATCACAATAGGCCTGAGGAAAACAAACTTGTATTCTTTGAAGCTGGTGGCTATAAATGGTTACGAACTGGCGATTATGGAAGACTAGATAATGAGTATTACTTGTTTTTGTTGGATCGGATTAAAGATCTAATAAAATACAAGGGACACAGTGTCTATCCGAGGGAAATTGAAGAGGTACTATACGAACATCCCGCAATACAAGAATGTGCTGTGATTGGTGTTCCCGATCCTATCAAAGGTGAGGATATAAAGGCTTTTGTCATACTTAAAAAGGAGAGCAAGGGAAAAGTAACCGAACAAGATATTATCAATTTTGCTAAAGAAAACTTAGCAGCTTATAAATATCCAAGAGAAGTACAAATTGTCCGAAGTCTTCCAAAAAGCGGTGTGGGGAAAATATTGAGGAGAACATTGAGAGAGAAGGAAAAAAAGAAAAGAACCAAAAAATAGACCACACCTAAGAATATTCCAACATCTTCTCAATGGGTATTAAAGCTCTCTTAGCGACTTCAGGAGGAACTCTTACCTCAAACATCGGGTCATCTAAATGGTCGAGTACGTATCTCATGAGTTCAAGGGTGTTCTTTTTCATATTATAACAGAGAAGTTTCTCACTAATAAGGTGGAAATTCTTATTAGGGAAGTCTTGTGCCATCCTCTCCATTAAACCTTTTTCTGTTCCTATACAAAAATCGGTTTCCGATGTAGAACTATTTTTTACTCGGTTATACATATGGGATGTAGAACCTACAAAATCTGCAAATTCTCTGACTTCTCTAATACACTCTGGGTGAACTAATATTTTCCCATTAGGATAAGCAATTCTGATTTTGTCCATATCAGCAATAGTTAATTGAGAATGGACGTAGCAATTTCCTTCTTCAGGCATTTTAATGCATTTGATTCCTGACTTTTGCTCTGCATAATCTGCTAAATTCGCATCAGGTCCAAATAATACTGATTTTGTATTGAATTCTGAACTGATTCGCTTCACAATTTTAACTGCGTTTGAAGAAGTACAACAGATGTCTGATTCCGCTTTAACCACGGCTGTAGAGTTAACATAAACCACTACTGGCAAATTAGGATTGTTTAATTTGAACTCATTAACTTTATCTGCTGTTAAATAAGCTGCCATGGGGCAACAAGACTCGGGATTTGGTAGAAGAACCTTTTTATTTTGATTCAAAATTGAAGCTGTCTCTGCCATAAAATCTACACCAGCAAATATGATGTAATCTGTGTCTGCTTTATTTGCCTGCCTTGACAGGCCTAAAGAATCACCTAAATGATCTGCAATCTCTTGGATTTCTAACGATTGGTAATAGTGAGCTAGAATTGTTATTGACGATTCTTGTTTAAGTTTTAAAATTTCCTCTTGTATCTGTTTGACTGACATTTTCTTTAATATATATTGTGAAATTCTTAAATAATCAAGAGTAATTAATATTTAATATAATTTAATTGAGTTTATAATATTTATAAAGTGAAACTACTTTGAGTGAACCTTTACAATTTATATATAAAGAGGAGTTTTGGTATGTTAGTGCTTTCATAAACAGCGCTAATATTAACGCAGAAGCAAAAAGTAAGGAAATCGAGGATCTT
>JAHLWV010000132.1 GCA_019057735.1 Promethearchaeota archaeon
GAAAAATAATAATAATAAAATAAAATTTTTTAAAAAAAAAATATTCGATTAATCTGAGATATATTCCATTCCTTTATACGATTTTTTTTCATCTCTTAAAGGGGTACAATACATATAGTGCTCGCCGCCCAGATCGACCCTTTCAGGTTTGTTTAGGTGACAGCCTTCGTGATTTTCTTTCTCGTAACACCTTGGATGAAAAGAACATCCGCTTGGAGGATTAATTGGACTGGGAACATCGCCTTCTAAGATAATTCTTTTTGCTTTTGAACCCGGATCGAAAGTTGGTCTTGCTGAAAGCAGTGCTTTCGTATACGGATGAGTTGGATTGTAGAATACTTCATCAATGGTCCCACCTTCAACGAATTTACCTAGGTACATTACTTGAACTTTATCAGCTATGTGTTGGATAACGCTCAAATCGTGTGTAATGAAAAGATATGAAAAATCAAATCTTTTCTGAAGTGCTTTTAATAAATTTAAGATCTGAGCTTGAACGGAAACATCTAACGCAGAAGTAGGTTCATCTAAAAAAATTACATCTGGATTGCATGCAAGAGCCCTTGCTATCACTATCCTTTGTTTTTGACCACCTGAAAATTCGTGTGGATACCTATCTAAATGCTCAACTTTCATCGATACTGTTTCTAATAATTCAATTACTCTTTGACGGATTTTGTTTTTTTTTCTCATTCCCATTAAAAGACGGAGAGGTTCACCAATAATATTAACGATTTTCCAACGTGGATTCAATGAAGCATCAGGGTCTTGAAAAACCATCTGTATGTTCTTTCTTAATGATTTCTTGAATTTATCACCAATCATCTCACCTTGATAAGATATCTCTCCTTCTGTTAATGGTACTAAATTCAGAATTGTATTTCCAATTGTTGTCTTTCCACAACCACTCTCTCCAACTATACCTAATGTTTCATTTTTATGTAGATCAAATGAAATCCCATCAACAGCTTTGACTACTCCTATGGTTCTTTTAAAAAGTCCTCCAAAAATTGGATAATAAGTTTTAAGATTTCTGACAGAGAGTATCACTTCTTTTTCAGGTAACGATCCTTCAATTTTTTCTTTCGTAATAGTCATGTTTTCTCAAATCTGATCTTTTTAATATAATAACCTTTATTTAGACTAGAAAAGATTCATCTTCATCTTTCCATTCATACTTTGGTGAGTCTTTATACTTATCATCAAAAAGGTGACAAGAGAGAAAGTATAGGGGTTCAATTTCAATCCACCTAGGCTTAACCTTATCACATATTTGTAATCTCTCAGAACATCTTGGGTGAAACCTACAACCTGATGGTGGATAAATTAAATTAGGGACCATCCCTCTAATAGTTTTTAGCTTAGTGTCTCTTTTCTCCACAGTTGGAATTGCATTAATTAAGCCTTGAGTGTAAGGATGACGTGGTTTTTTAAATAAATCTTTAGAGGGAGCATATTCTACAATAGATCCACTGTACATAACGGTCACTCTATCGCAAATTTCTGCAATGACCCCTAAGTCATGCGTTATCAGTAAAATTGAAGTCTTAAACCTTTTCTTCAAGTCTTGCATTAATTCAAGTATCTGAGCTTGAATAGTCACATCAAGAGCCGTGGTTGGTTCGTCGGCGATCAATAATTTTGGATTACATGAAAGTGCCATTGCAATCATTACTCTTTGACGCATTCCCCCACTTAATTCATGAGGATATCTCTTGAGAATACCCCTCTCGTCTGCTATTCCGACTTCCTTCAAAATTTCAACGCCTTTATCAACTAAAACATCATCCATATTTGGATAATGTGCTATTTCTTTCTTAATTCTTTTAATCTTCTCCTCGTCTTCTATTATTTCTTCTTCAGTTAGTCTCTCTCTTTCATTTTTAAGTTTACTTTTTAATTGTTTATATTCAATAGTTTTATTTTTTCTCTCTAATCGTCGTTTATCTAAAATACCCTTAAGCAATTCCTCTTGATGTAACAGAAAAACTTCACTTATTTGTTTTCCGACAGAAAAAACGGGATTAAGAGAATTTAGCGGATCTTGAAAAATCATCGTAATTTCATTACCTCGATAATCTCTCATCTCTTTTTCAGATAAATTTAATAAATCCAAACCATTAAAGATAATCTCACCATTAATAATCTTTCCAGGTTCTCTCACTAATCGTAAAATTGAAAGTGCTGTAACAGATTTACCACAACCAGTTTCTCCTACTAATCCCAAAACCTCATCTTTAAAGATTTTAAATGATATACCATCTACTGCTTTCACAACACCTTCTTCAGTAAAAAATTGTGTCTTAAGATCTTTTACTTCAAGTAATACTTCTTGTTCATTATTTGAAGTTTCATCTGATTGTACAATATTTAATTCTGATTCGTCAGTTATTATTTCATTCATTTTTTCTTCTTTCGATAAGTGATTTATTATATGATAAAAAAATTAAAAAAATGTTATAAATTTTTCATTCTCGGGTCTAAAGCATCTCTTAAACCATCACCGACTAACATAAAACCCAAAACTGTTATTAAAATCATAACACCTGGCATTAATGCCGCCCAAGGTGCACTATATAGTTGGAATCGTCCAGTAGCAATATCATTTCCCCATTCAATTAAACGATTATCACTGTATCCCAAGAAAGCCAAGCCAGCTAGACTTAAAATAATACCTCCAATATCAAATGTAAATGAAATTAAAACGGGTTGAAAAGTGTTGGGGAAGATATGCTTGAACATCATTCTCCAATTTCCCGCACCTGCTACTTTCGCCGCTTTTACATACGGTAGTTCCTTTGCTTGTAATACAGAGCCCCTAATTAGACGAGAATAACCGGCAATACCTAAAAGACCATATGCTAACATGAAATATTGTATTTGTAGACCAAAAATCGAGACAAATACCAAAATTAAAATTATTGAAGGAAAGGCAAAAAAAATATCCATTATTCTCATTAAAATAGCATCTACCCATCCCCCAAAATATGCAGATACAACACCAACAATTATTCCAAAAAATACAGCAAATAATAGGGCAGGAAGTGCAATTGTAAGAGATGATCTAGCACCAAAAATCATTCTCCCTAACACATCTCGTCCGTGTTCTGTTGTACCGAGAGGATGTGTTGGAGAAGGAGGATGCCAAGCATCCCATTTAAAACCTGTTAGAGCATCAAAATCATAAGTTGAAATCCATGGAGCAAACACAGCCAAGGTTACAACGAGAAATATAAGGAGTATTCCAAAAATAGTTAAAGTTGATTTTAATCTACGCAAGAATTTTCTTTTACTCTTTTTCATTTCATATGCCCTTCTACGTTCCAGTAACTCCTCTGGAATATAAGCGGGAACAAAAAGAAATTTTAGATTATTACCTATATACGAAAAAATTTCTTTAAAGATGTTTCTTTTTTTTTCCTCTTTAACTTCAAAAACTTGTTGCTCCTCAATCATTTTTTATAACTTCTTCTTTTTTCTTTTTTTTAATATCTTATTCTTGGATCCACAAATCCATAAATAATATCCATAAATAAATTAACGAAAACAAATATTACTGCAGTTAAAAACACTGTTGCATTTATGACGTAATAATCATAAGTTTGAATAGCAGTAATCATTAACGTTCCCATACCAACCAAATTAAAGGTAGTTTCTGTCAGAACAGCACCTCCTAATAAACCTCCAAAATTTAACCCAATGACGGTAATGGTAGGAATTAAAGCATTTTTGAGTGCGTGAGATTTTACTACATCCTTTTCTCTGCATCCTTTTGCTCTTGCTGTCCGTATATAATCTTGTTGTAAGACTTCTAACATACTAGAACGAGTTTGTCGAGTTATTGATGCTAAGGATATGAAAGCTAATGCAGCTACGGGTAAAATTAAATGCCACATATAATCAACAAATAAATAAAGATAACCGGATATCAAACAATCTATGGATCTAAATCCCGTAATAAAATCAGGATCGCCCCATACTGGTTTCTTATATCCGATCGACGGAAATATTTTTAATTGATACGTCAGAAAATACTGAAGTAACATTCCTAACCAAAATACTGGAACTGCGACCCCAATTAAAGCAGCACCTCTAATAACAGTATCTTTGGGTTTATTCCTATGTTTAGCTGAAATTACTCCTGCTTTAATACCCAAAAAGGAAGCAATGAGAAGGGCGAAAATTGTAAGTTCCATCGTACGGGGAAAGTGAGCCCAAATTAATTCCCAAACATCTGTACCTAGAGAAATACGTGAGGATTTACCCCAATTACCTGTAAATAGATCTGCGATATATCGGAAATATTGTACATACAGAGGTTGATCGTAACCTAACCAATGCCTTACCGCTCTCAATTGTTCTTTCGTAGCATTAATAGGTAAATACCCGAGAGCGGGTTCACCAGGCATCATTCTAGACATAAAAAATACTATTGTTATAGCTCCAAATACTACTGGAACCATTGTTAAAAATCTTCTAAATATGTATTTGAGCATGCTCACTTTTATCGAATCTCCCTTTTTATTTTATTTTTACCGATTTCCTTAATTTTCTCTTAGATTCTTTAATTTGTTCTTTCGTAAATCCAGCTAAAATTGCTGCTAATAAATTAATACCTATCAAGGTTAAAATTGTCAAATAACTTTCATATCTGATGAAATAGAGAGGAATAATTAATAAATTAAAATCAACAATAAAAAAATACCAAATCCAAGATTCAATTACGATTAAAGGAACTAACCATATACTATTTTTAATGCCAAATTCATAAAAATCTTCTCTAAACACCATTAAAAAAACAATACTAAATAAAATAATTGCCGAGAAGAATGATGTAAAGTTAAATATAACTTTATATAAGAATAATATGTTTTCTCCTATTGATTTTTCGTAAACCATACATAAATAACCAAAAAACACAAAATGTATGAGTAAACATGCCAAAATAAAATTTGCTTGCCTACCTAAATCAATCTTTAGCTTCATATAATTCCTTTAACTCAATTTTTTCCAAAATAGTTTCATAATTGAAATTATTAATTCTTGTTTCTTTATTAATAATTCTATTTTGTGAAAACGTTTTTAAAGCGACATTAGCGCTTTTGTTTTTACTTAATAATTGTTTGTTGTATGAAAAAATATCTATAATATCATCGTATATCAAATATGGTGTAAAAAACATGTTTTCCATCTTTCCCGATTTAATATTTCTTACAGAAATAGGTACAATTTGAGGATATGCTTTACCTTTCTTTAATTCATAAATCTGTTGAACTATAAGATTTCCATCTTTACTTGTCAATATATAATTTTTTTCTAGCCTTTTCCTGAAATATTTAATCATCTTATCACAGTAAGCAATTAAACTATTTTCATAGTTAATATTGTTATTTTCATCGAATTGTGAGTAAAATTTCAGAAATTCTGAAAGTATATAGGTAAAATCTTTCGTTAGACTTGGGATTTTTGCGTCAACCAGTTTTGATTGGTTAAACCAATCAATTATAAATTTATTGGGTAATGTACGATTAAAGATATCTATGAATTTTTTTCTTGCAAAATTTATAAGATTTTTAATCCCTATTGAAAAAAATAAACTATAATTTATAGCAAATTCATACTTTTGACAAATACGGTTTAGTTTTGAAATATTTGGATATATGAACAAAGTTGGTTGACCATTTGTTATTTTATCAATTCTCATAGGAATTGGTAAAATTGGTACTTTAAAATTTTCATTCGAAAAAAAATCAAAAAAAAACCCAATTGGGGCTATATCATTTTTAAATGATTTTAGTTTATTTGGTGGGTTTTTAAAAGGCATAATTAATATTAGAGAAATTTTAATTATTCAATAAAAAAAAAAAAATTATTTAAAAAATTATTTATTAATTGAACTAATTTTATGTGCTTATTTATGTAAAGTAGCAAGGCCACCATTTTATTCTCGCAGCAGGGTTAGAAACATATCCGTGGAAATTACTTACCCAGGCGTCCCAATTAATACCAGTACAAATTGTCATGCCAGGCATATATACTTCAACCATTAACCTTTGTATCTCCAGGTACATAGCTTCCCTTACTACAGGGTTAGTTTCTGTTAGAGCATCATCCATTAATACTTGTACATCGGGTTCGTAGAAGTTACCTCCGTTTATATCGGAAACATTACTCCAAATAGGATTGATGTAATTTTCAGGGTCAAGATAATCAGGAGCCCAACCGAGAGAGTACATATCCATA
>JAHLWV010000133.1 GCA_019057735.1 Promethearchaeota archaeon
TTAGATATGGGTTTGTTGCTGCAGGAGTACCATATTCTCAATTGTTAGATGCCCTAAATTATTATGGTATTATTGATAAGGTTTCAATTTTAAAACTTGGATTAGTTTATCCACCACCTAAGAAGTTAATAAAGCAATTATTTGCTCACTCAGACGAAATCGTAGTAGTTGAAGAACTTGAACCTTTCCTTGAAAATATCATGAAGCAAATTGCATTTGAAGAAGGCTACTCAAAAGAGTTAACAATTCATGGTAAAGATATTTTTCCTCAAAATGGAGAATTCTCTGGAGAAATATATCTAGAGAATATTGCTCGGTTGATTGGTTTATCTTATAAGAAAGTTCCTGTTCCTGAAAATATATTAATTATCCCTCCAAGGCTTCCCATCTTATGTCCGGGCTGTGGACATCGATCCACATTCTATGCGATTAAACAAGTAGAAAAGATGATGAATACTAAATTTGTGAACTCATCTGACATTGGTTGTTATACTCTCGCAGTCTACAAACCATTAGAGGGAATAGATACCGAAGTGTGTATGGGAGGCTCAATAGGTTTAGCAAACGGAATTGCTAAAGTTCAGAGTTCAGATAATCCAGTCTTGGCAATTTTAGGTGATTCTACATTTTTCCATTCTGGGATTCCCGCTTTGATCAATGCGGTATTTAACAAAAATAATATGTTGGTTGTAATTTTAGATAACAGATCAACAAGTATGACAGGATTTCAAGATAACCCAGGTACAGGTGTTACCATCACTAAAGAACCCGGTATTCGTGTTGTTCTAGAAGATCTCGTGAAAGGTTGTGGCGTCTCTCCCGGAAATATCTGGGTTGAAGATGCTTATAAATTGAACGAGACAATTACAAAGCTTGAAGAAGCAGTCAAGGCAGAGGGAGTTCGAGTTTTCATTTCTCGACATCTATGTTCCTTAGTAGAGGCTAACCAATTTCGAGTTCAACAAATAACATCTCCCTCCATAATAGTAGATCAAGAAAAATGTACAGGTTGTATGATATGTATTAATAAATTTGGGTGTCAAGCGTTAAATTTTAATGAGGCTGATAAAAAAGTTTCAATTGACAGTTCTGTTTGTAGGGGGTGCAAAGTTTGCATAGATGTTTGTCCTCAAGATGCGATATGTGAGGAGATTGAATAGACGCGTGATTTCTCTCTTTTTTTCTCCCAAAACTATTGCAGTCATCGGAGCGACTGCTAATCCAAAAAAGTTTGGAAATGCTGTTACTATAAATATTCTTCGAAACAAAGACCTTGATAGCGAATTATATCTTATAACTCAAAATAGTAAGGAAATTCTTGGAATTAAATGTTATAAAAGTATATTAGATATTCATAAAGACATCGATCTTGTGATAATTCTAGTTCCTGCTAAAGCAGTAGGCGGCGTAATAGACGAGTGTATTGAGAAATGTGTAAAATGTGTAATTATAATAACTGCTGGATTTGGAGAAATTAATCAAGAAGGTAAAAAAGCTGAAGAAATAATTGCACAAAAGTGTAAAAAAGCGGGAATTCGAGTTATGGGGCCAAATTGCGTCGGAATACAAAATCTTGATATCGGACTCAACGCTTCTTTTATACAAGCAGCTCCAAGTGGGAATATTAGCATGATTAGTCAATCAGGTTCATTTAGTTGTGCTAGTTTTTACGCGATGGATCGAGAAAACATCGGTTGCTCTAAATTTGCAAATATCGGGAATAATATTGATGTTTCATTTGATGAAATTCTTGACTTTTACAAAGAAGATGAAAACACAAAAATTATATGTATCTACATGGAAACTGTTGAGAGAGGAAGGAGATTATTAAATACACTAAAAACAATTGTTCCTATTAAACCAGTTATCATTTTAAAGGGAGGTAGAACTTTAACTGGAATGAAAGCCGCAAGCAGTCACACCGGTTCAATGGCAACAAACTATAAAATGTTGAAAACTTCTATACAACAAGCAGGAGCAACATTGTGTGAAAATGCCACTGATTTTATAACCGCTTTAAAAGCGTTTTCTTTTTTACCTAGCGCTAAGGGTGAGAGAATAGGTGTTTTGACGAATAGTGGTGGAAGCTCTGTTTTGTTTAGCGATAAGTTAGAAGAGTATAAGTTGACGTTAGCAGAATTTTCCGATGCTCTTATAGAAACGATTAAGCCCTTTTTGATTTCGCTCGTTAAAATTCAGAATCCACTTGACATGATAGGCGTGGCTGCTGAGCAACAGTTTTACGAAATAACAAAAGCCATGTTAAAAGATTCAAATATAGATATAGTTGTCCCATGTTTGGTAATTCCCCCATTCTTAGAAATGAAATCTGATGAACATTTTAGGGGAATGATTAGAGCTTGGAATGAAACGAAGCGATTAAAACCGATGGTACCCTTAGTTTTTTTTGGAGAAAATTTCAATGAACTGAAGGAACTTGCCAAAAAAGAGAAAGCACCCGTGTTTTATACTCCAACGGAGGCTGCTTATGCGATAAAAGTGTTATTAGATCGCAGGAAATTAAAAATATAGGATTAGAATTTTAAAAATGGTATTTTTAGCTTCTTTTTTTATTTGAAATCTTCCACTACTTCAAAACCATGCTCCTTTAAAACACTTATTCCTTTTTCGTTATCGTCTAACCTCAGAATGGTCATTGCACTTATTTCTGAGGCCTTTTCTGCAAAAGTATACATATATTCGATGTTTACATCGTGGTTCCCAAGCGTTTTAGCTATATTATACAATTGAGTGATATTGTCTGATAGCTTTACTGCGATAACATCCGTTACTGAATGTAAATAATCATTTTCCTCTAGTAATGTTATACATTTTTCAAATGGGTTGACAAGAAGTAATAACAATCCATAGTCTTCTGTTTCAGCAACAGTTAACGATCTTATGTATATATTGTTATTCATCAAAAATTCAAAGAAATTAGCTAGTTGCCCTGGTTTATTTGGGAGAAATAGAGATATTTGTTTTAACGGCATTTTCTGTTCGCGGGAAATGTATTTTATTTAATATTTTAATCTTAAAATGATATTTCTACTTAAATTATTTGAAATTTAGATTGTTTAAAAATGATTCTGAATGAATTTATAAAAAAAGAGGAATGTATTACTTATTATTTATCTGCATAGTCTCTTTTCATTTCTTCAAATAACTTCTTATATTCTTCAATATACCTCTCATCGTTAGTTTTTTCTATCTTCTTAAGAAGATCGACAGAGTTATTTAATGTCTTGGAAGTTTTCTTAATCTTATCGAAGTATATTTGTTTAATTTGTTGAGATTTAGCAACTCGCAATGAATTTTTATAAACCTTAATAGAACTTTCAATTTCTTTTTGAGATTCTTTAACTGAGTCTGATAGTTGTTTTTTTCGCTCTTCTAACCTAATACAGTTATCACATACCAAATCATCGGTTTTCTTTTGCCCTTTTTTTATCATAAAAGCATTTCCACATCGAGAACATGCAACGAGAGCAACGACAAGTTTATCTTCGTTAGAATCGGGCATAAATGATAACTATTTGAATTTAAAATTAAATAATTACTAATCTAATAACTGTTTTATAATTTAATATTGATTTTTCTATCAATTTTTTGAGAAAGATTTTCTTTATAATTATTAAAAAGATTTATGATGAATATACCATTTTACCGCCTATGGAATTGACTTTCTCTGTTATTGCTTTGTTACTTATTCTAGGACTACTATCAGGAGCCATTTCTGCTATTGCGGGAATCGGAGGAGGAGTTTTTTTCGTTTCTATAATGACTCTTCTTTTTTATATTCCTATTAATATTGCAGTAGACACGAGTACTTTTATAATTCTTTTTTCTTCTTTCGCGGGATTCATAACTTATTTACGACAAAAGAGAACGACTCTTAAACTTTCTTTAATTTTTAGTGGGTTCTCCATACTGGGAAGTATTCTAGCCACGATCATCTTTTCTTTTGTAATTGTTGATAATTCAATATTAAAGCTGATATTTGCATTAACTCTATTTGTTGCAGGATTTAACATGATATATAAAGCAAATAAATCAAAGAATCAAAACAACAAACAGGAAAATAATCAGATTGAATTTTTTTTTAATATTCAAGATAATAAATTAAATTTTAGAAAATCCATACCGTTATTCATCTTAGCAGGATTTACAGCAAACTTATTAGGTATAGGTGGTGGAATCATAAACACACCGTCGTTAAATATAGTTTTAAGTTTTCCTATTCATAATTCTACTGCTATATCAACATCTATCATATTTTTTACAGCTATTTACAATACAATAATAAAAAGCTTCTTCGGTCGTATAGATTACCTAATAGGTTTTATCATTGTAATCGGTTCAATAGTTGGTTCGATATTAGGAGCCAAATTTTCTAAAAGGATACCAAAACGTTTATTGGAATACTTCGTTTCTGGAGTTCTGATAGTTTTGGCTTTAAGAATGCTCTTCTAAAAGCATATTTATAATGGTAAAATTTTTCATAAAACTGTAATTTAAATTTTTAGAATAATCCTGCCATATCCTTGCACCTTTCAGCAATTCCTATCATATCTTTGATCTTGTCATGCTCCTTATATTCTAAGATATCAAATAAATAATCTGCCCTCTCTAATAATTGGTATTTCTTCAACCAAAGATAGTATGACACCTTAGAATCTTGTTTTAAATAAGCATCCATCACTTCGTTATAATACTGATGAATCTCATTAAAAAACGGCATTACAATAGGAGTTAATCTAAGACGTTTTAGAATTTTACCAATTTCTTCAACTTTTCCGCAAAAAATACGATAATCCATGGCCTTTAATGGCGAAAATGTGCTATCCTCTGTTATATTAACTCCCGTTCTCAGATATGTTCTAATATGCATCACTAATATAAAGTAGAATTTTCTTAATTCATCGAATTTACTGTTTATATTTTTATAAGACTCTTGATTTATGTCATCAAACATATCTGCTATCAAGTATAGAAGACGTTTGATTAATTTTTCCGTTGGAATTGTTTTAAATCCAAAATTTTGAACAACAATTCTTTGGTTAGATTCTTCCGTTATCTCAGTATTTGGCAGCCCATTTACCCAGTATGCTATTTGGTTTCTTAAACTCTTATTTATTAATTTATCTGAACGTATGACTATGTAAGTTTCTCCAGATAATATATTATTAACCAACTCTTTAACTACATATGGATTTGATTCCAAAATTAATTCTTTTTGTATCTCTTCCAATTGAGTTAATCCGGGAGTTATTTTTAACGACCTATCGTTAAGAATATCAATGGCAATAAGGGGTAATGGTTCCTCCTTATCGTCCAAATATTTTTGAAATACCTCATTAATCCATTTTCTAGGTAGACTTATAATGTACGATCCCCCTAGTCGCTGTAACTTTCTAAAGGATCTTTCTTCAACATATGTTCTTTCCTCCATATAGATAGTATTCTATTAGTTCTATATATATTTTTTGATAAGTATATACATTAAATATATATTATTCTAATAGTTTCATAATATTATGGCAATAGTAAATAGAAAGGTTAGAGTAAAAGCTAATAGTAAAAAAATATCTCGAGCGATAGATGATTCTAGATATAATAACAAGTACTTTGAAGACAAAGATAAACTTCTAAAAAGTATATCCTTTAAACGGGATTTAAATAGAAGTACATATCTTTAATTATACAATTTAGGTGTTAAAGAAGAATGGTATATAAAACTGTCAAGAAAAAAACGCGTAAACTCTCATTAATTGAAAGAGCGCATGGCATTCCAATAACTTACAGGTACTTAGAGTCTTTTTTCGAGAGTTATAATAAGACTTATGATTAGTAAGTTCTAATTTTTAATATTCTTTTTCTAATTTTATGAATCCAGATTTCTACTACTTCATTGATTTTTAGGAGTATTTGTTCTAACCGAAATTTGTAGGGAGATTGTAAAATCCTAAATTTTTTTACTTATTTAATTATTAATTCATTATCGATATCTTTAAGTGATTTTTTCAATGAGTAATGGATTTAAATTATTAAGAATTGAATACTTATTTTCAGTTCTCGTTCCCTGTTTATTAAGCGTTTATTTAAACAAGTATGAGATCACCTCTCAAATTTGGATATTAGCAGGGTTTGCATTTTATGCAATTACAGGGAATACATTAAATGACGTTATAGATATGAAGGATCCAGATGAGCTGGAAACACTAGAGCGAG
>JAHLWV010000134.1 GCA_019057735.1 Promethearchaeota archaeon
TGAATTTAATTTCTTTTTTGAAATCAAAAATAATTACGAAAAGAAATATAAATGTAAAGTAATAATTATCCCAGAAAATGAATCGCAGGAAAAGAAAGCTGTCCAAGGGTTACCTGGAAAACCTGCGATAATAATAAAATAAGAAATATAACTCAATTTTTACTCTTTTATATTCTTGGAAATTTGTTTAACTTTTTTAAGTAAATTATGTAATCAACTCAATTAATTTAAATAGATATTGCCAAATCTATAATTATAGATTAATTTATATTTCAATCTTTAAATGTATAATATGACATTTTATGAGTTTTCTGTTATTACTAATACAGGCTTTCCATATTATAATTTAATTCTAAATACTCCTCCAAGCGGTGTTAAATTAAATTTAAGATTTTTTGACTTCACGCAGCAGAATTTAGAACCATTGACGAAATTAGATCCAGTTAGCTCATTCGAACTCAACGCAGGGTTAGTTTCTGCATTATTTGAGTTTGCTAGGAATATTGATAAAAAGATTGAAATAATAGAATTTAAGTCTAGTAAAAAAAATCCAAATGACTCCAATAATAATCAATATGAAGGTGATGTATTAATCACGACACAATCTGAGTCATATCTCCTTCAAAAGTCTGTTAAAGCAAAAATCAAAATTATTTATAACTTAGTTATCGCAGATAAAGTTCCTCTTGATTCAGCCCTAGAATTACTACAAAATGAAGAGGATAATATTATCGAAATCCTAACAGACAAAGAAGCTAGAAACCGCGTAGAATCACAAAAAAAAGAAATAAATAATTTAGCAGACGATTTTTTAAAAGAAATGAGTAGTTATGGGCTTAAATGTATCTGTATATCATCGTTTGATCTTTCGCCAATCATGAGTTTCGGGACTTTATATTCATTGGCAGAAATAGACGCTATTCTAAGAAATATTAGCGTATTTCCGAATATACCAACGCTTGAATGGATTTACCGACAATCACATTTTTCAAATGAACAGTTGTGGGTGTATATAATAAAATCAGGAGTCGGCCCAACTATTCATGGCCTGTTTGAGCCGTATTTTTATTTACTTTTTGTAGATCCACAATCATATTTAGGTGAGTTTCCAGGTAAACTTGCATCTCGGTTTGATCAAATTTTAGGATAAATTAAACAAAAGTGAATTAGATATTAAAAAGGAGAATCATTTGCAGCTTTAACTATTTCACCAAATGATTCCGCTTGAAGCGAAGCGCCCCCAACTAAACCACCATCGATGTTTTCTTTTTTGAAAATATTTTTAGCATTACTGGGTTTTATAGAGCCCCCATATTGGATTCTGACAGCTTTTGCTGTTTTACTATTATAACCACTTGCAATCAAATCACGTATAAATATATGAATTTCTTCAGCTTGTTCCGGAGTAGCAGTTCTTCCCGTCCCTATCGCCCAAATTGGCTCATAAGCTATAACAGTTCTTTGCATTTCTTCATCACTCAAGTCTTTAAACGAAAGGCTAAATTGTTTTTCTATAAATTTCTTCGCTTCATTTGCTTCCCTCTCAATTAAGTGCTCTCCAATGCATACAATAGGATTCAAGTTAAAATTCAAAGCCTTTTTTACTTTTTTATTTATGATTTCATCTGTTTCTTTGAGAATATCTCTTCTTTCACTATGACCCAAAATAACATAGCTGCATCCTAATTCTTTCAAGAATATAGGCGAGATTTCACCAGTAAAAGCACCTTTTTCCTCAAAATACATATTTTGTGCTGCTATCATTACATTCGTATTTTTAGTGAGTTCAATCACCGGTATTAAGGTTGTATAAGGCGGAGCAATTACTATATCAACATTATTCATGTTTTTCACAAGAGGAATCAACTTTTTTAACATATCTGTGGCTTCAAAAGGTAAGCCCTTATTCATCTTCCAATTCCCACCGATTATTGGTCTTCTCATTCAAAATTCAACTATCAATATTTTTATATACTCTAGATAAAGCTCATCTACTATTTCAATTTAAGCTTCATTATTGTAAGGGGATATAATTCCCTGAAAATTTTTCTAAAAAAGAGTAATGAAGAAGGTTATTCTTCTTTATTAATTTTTTCTGCTAATTTAGTAGCTTCTAGAAGTTTTTTTACTTCATCTACATCTGGAGGCATAACTTTTGGCAATCCGAGTTGATCTCTTCTTCTTTCTATTGCAGGTTGCATCGGGATGGCTTTACCACTTTCTAAAATTGCGGAAGCTTGCGTTGTATAGTAGTCTGGTGCTTCACCTTTTTCAACGCTAAGATTTTTTAAAATGGTAAAGATTTCTGTAAGCTCCACTTTCTGGGGACAAACTTCATCGCAGGTATCACATACTGTGCATCCCCATATATTAAAAGCATTTTCTTTACCAAATATTTTCTCTTTTAACCCAAGAAGTGCATCTAAAATAAGTCTTCTAGGATTATATCGTCCATTTGTTATCTGTGCTACAGGACACGCTCCACTACAAGTAGCACATTGATAGCAATAAGCTAGCGTATTACCAATATCGGATTGGATAATTTGATTTCGAAATTCAAAATCTATTGTTGCCATAATCGTTGATTTAGTTTTATTGTTACTTACTATCATAAATCTATCTTTAAATTTTAATCATATCTTTTTAGTACAATCAAAAAATATCACGGGTAGATACTTTCTAAAAAGAATTGGCTTTATCCATTTTATGATCAACAAATAAAAATTTTTCTAGATATGAAATAGGAGTTTGTTTTGGATGCTGTATTTGTAGTTTATACAATACTATCTTAATTCATTTTTCCAACAATTTCCCTAATAGTGCTTTCATTTCCCGCTCCAATCATTATCCCGTTCTTAACAAGCGGCTGACCTTGAATTTCAATAATACCATCAAATAAATCTCCATTTTTGAAGAAAAGCAGTGTCGGAATAGCAGTTATACCAAATTTATTGCCGAGGGCCCTATTTTCGTCAAGATCAATTTTAATTAGCTCAAATAGACCTTCATCCTTAAGTTTCTCCAAAATAGGACTCAGAAATTTGCACGGTCCACACCATTTCGTATAAACATCTATAATCACATTTCCTTCCTTCATACTATCAGCAATTTCAATTCCAAAATCTTTCAGTTCTTCGATTCTCGTCATGATTAATCAGTTTGATAATTTCAATATTTTTAAAAGTAGATTGTAAGTGTGTATGTTTAATATTAGTCAAAATAAATATTTAATTGCTTTTATTAATATCAATTATAAAACTTTAATATACATCTAAGAAAAGTCGTGTATTTTTTTTCACAGCTAAAATAACTGGAAAAAAAACAATTCTGCTACCTTGAATAATAATAATCGCAGAAATATTAGTAATTATAACGTGAATGAATGCTTATTTTTAATTACTTTCAATTGAGCTATTAGCCAACATAATTCTTCATATGTGGAAGAAGATTTAAAGATTTCTAGCGTTTTTTTCTCTAGATCCTTCTTTAAAGTGCTTTTTGAGCCTTTTAATAAATCGAGCTGCAATTGGGCTAACAATCTACATAATTGTTTATAAGATTTTTTTTCTTGAGAGAGCTTATGTGTTGCAAGAGTGATTTCTGCTTCTAAATCAGGATCTAAGCCTGCATCAACAAGCTCTACAGTCTCTTCATATTTCACTTCTAATTCTGGTCTTCTATCTAAATTTTGTTTAGGGTTTATACCTTTCTGTAATAAATCTTTAATAGCTATAAATGCCCCAAATTCTTTATTTTGAACCATCTTTTGAATATTTGCCATGTTTTCCTTTTTGTTGTTCAATAGTTTTGCTTTAATTAATGACAAATCCCTTCTCTTTTTAGGTATTTTTGATCCAAACCATAAATACATTGTTTTAGAATCATCAATTAAAAAAACCTCATTTTCTTTAAAATCGGCTTTCTTTATCTTTTTTAACCCTCCCCTTACACCGACACTGTACAATTTCATATGCAATCTCATTTCAAATTATTTTTATAAACTAATAATCAAAATATCTTTTAGCTTTAAGGAAAAATAAAAAAATAAAACTTTAAATTTTCAAGGATTTTTCCGTTAAAATTTCTACCTTAATCTTAGAATCTTTCTTCGCCATAACGTCTTTAAATGAATTTAAATCTTTTTCCCAATTATGCATTGGTACAACTATTTCAGGTTGGATATCTACAGCAGCATCAGAAGCTTCTTCGAAATCCATAGTATAAGTTCCTCCACATGGAAGTAGTGCGACAGTTATGTTTCTTTTTTTTAGATCCTTCATTTCTGGAATTCTTTCAGTATCACCAGCATGGTAAACACTTTTACCTGCTGATTCTATTATAGTTCCCGTCCAATTATTGCTTTTTGGATGGGTGCTTTTCTTTATCGTGTATGCTGGAAAAAGTTCTATGACAAAATCTTTATAAGCGAACTCTTCTCCGATTTCTAAAGCTTGTCCATCAAATTTTTTTAAGCTACTTTCAATACTAGCAGGACCTAATAAAATCGTATCTTCTTGCCAAATCTTCTTTATATCCGATCTCGAGAAATGATCTCCATGCGTGTGAGACGAGACTATAATATCGGCTTTTTCTTCTCCATCTTTAATGTTATAAGGATCTAAATATATAATCCTACCACTAAACATCTTTATTTTAAAACTGGCATGACCTAGCCAAGAAATTTCCATTTGAGCGTCCAAATTTCCTACCTCGATTTTTTTTTGAAATTTAAATTATCATATCTATAAATGATTTTCGAGATTATAATCTTACCTTGAAAAACATACTAATCATATATGATTCGAATTGAAAATATTAATATTGATGTTAATTTTTCATTTATTATTCAACTACATTTCCCTATAGAGTGAGAAGAGTGAATTTAACAAGAGATGATTTGATCCAGTCAGATGCTACAATGAATCAAATGCGTAATATGGTTTATCACTTGCAACGGTTTATGAAAATTAACGGTGTGTCAGAAACAAGAGAAAATTTAAGGAGAATGGGACGAAATATTGCCCGAACTTATGTGAAATATTGGAAACCGATAGATCATATTAATTTATCAAATGTGAGAGATGCTATTGCTACAATCTATAAAAATATCTTAAATAGTTCGGTTTCAATTGAAATCGATAAACTTAATAAAACGATTACCGTTCAAGACAACGATTGTTCATTATGCAAATATCATATAAATGAAATCGATGTTGCGGGTTGTGAAATTATTGCAGCAATGATATCAGAAATTATAACTTGCATAAATAAAGAAAAATCTTCATTAATAATAGAACCAGTTAACATTCTTGAATCTCGAACGTTTGGGCATAAATCTTGTATTCAAAGCTTTAAATATGAGGGGGGAGGTGTTTAATAATGGGAGCAGTTCAATGGTTATTAAAAAAAATCACTAAAGTATTTGGTAGAAACACTACTTCTCTATTCTACGTTCTTCTTTATCGTGAAACATTAAAAGAGATAAATAAAATCACGAAAAATGAAGAGGACAGTATTATTATACTTAGAGAGATCGGGAAGAAGGCTGCCACAGAATCATGTGAGCGTCACACTGCTGTTTTTAAATGGATGCCTGGGAGCCCAAGAAAAGTAATTGAATATTTTGAACTTTTATGGGTTGTTGTTTTTGGAAAAGAATTAGAAGAAGGGGAATTAACTTACGAGGAACTTCCTAAAGAAGGCTCGAAATATAACGATTATCTTGTAACAATAAAAAGTTGTCCACTTTGTGCTGGGTATGGGGTAGATGCTGAAGATACTTTCAATTTTCAAAAAATAAGCAATCAAGATACTGAAGGTCTTGCGTGCGGTTTAACGGGAATGTTAGAAAGTGTTGCTAATTTCATACTTAAAATAAAAAGAAGCGATTATAGAATTAACATTGTAGAACAGAAGTGCTTAGCGAAAGGTGAAGAACATCTTCAGTTTATGTGTAAAATTTATGATTCTTTGGAATGGAAAGAACTAAGCTCCGTTCGAATTCAAGATAAAATTAAATCTAGAGTTAAATTTGAAGAATCTATGGAAGAAGATGTTGTTCAAGAAACTAAGTTAGACATTATTGATAAACTTCAAGAAGTTTTATCTCTTGATAAAATTGAGGAACTACTTGATGAACCCTTAGAAGGTGTTAAAAGTAAAGTTGCTGAGATCATTGAAGATAAATTAAATCTTAACCCTGAACATTTTTTCGATTATTT
>JAHLWV010000135.1 GCA_019057735.1 Promethearchaeota archaeon
TTTAGTGTGTTTAAGTAATCTATTGTAACTCTAATTCTTTCTTCAGACGCAGCCGCCATATGAAAACCCCCTATTATATGGCTTATCGGTTTACTTGAGTAATTCTTTATGTAATCTAAGGTATTCATTAAACCAGAATGGCAACAACCGTTTATCAAGACTATGTTTTCATCAAACTCTAAAATCAAACATTTGTCGTCTAATATTTTATCAGTCTTTAGAGTGCCCTCTTGAAGCGAAAAGAAGTTATTGAAATCTTCTTCAATGTGATTTCTAGGAATTTCTCCGCTTACGGTAATTTTGAGCCCATCAACATTTAGGATTTCGTATGGATCTCTTGTGAACTGAACCTGTCCATTTAGAGTCTTTAATTTTTTTAAATCTATCGGCTCTTGATTGACAATCTTTGAAGACGAGAGTAATGGCAAAATCTCTTCTCTTGACTTTCCTTCTAAATCTTCTATTCTTAAATTCTTCTCCCGCCTAAAAAACCTTTCGAAAGTAGCACTCTCATGGCAAATAACGGGCACTTCTTTTTCTATTCTTTCTAATATTTTTAGTAATCCACCACTATGATCGTAATGCCAATGCGATAAAATTATCATATCGGTATCGTAAATTTGGTATCCCCGTAAATCTGAATTGTGTAAAAAGGTTAAGTTTGACCCTCCAGTGTCAAAAATTATTTTTTTTAATAATTTTAAGTTTATAAAATTATCAGAATCTTGAACTTCGTAAACATTTATCAAGAACCCTAACCCGTGTTCAGCTAATGAGTGAGTAGCAAATAATTTATTTAGTTCGATAAAACCCAATTGATAATCTTGTTTGAGCTTCTGAAAAGGTAAAACAATATTATTGGTTAATAAAATAATTTCTATTTGAATCATTATATCAAGTACTTGTATGTCAGTTACAAAAATAAAATTATGTAATTACCTATAATTAATGATAAAACTGCAATTAGAAATCGTTTTCGGAATTTTTCTTTTAAAATTAGAATTGCTAAGATTTGTTGGACCATCGGCGTACTAGCAGTAATTGTTGCGGTTAATACTAGTCCATTAACTTCTACTGCCATTATAAAAAGTGAATCTGCTAAACCTAGTGATAACGCACCTGCGATTCCGATGTAAAGATAATATTTTAAAAGTGGTCTATTTCCTTTCTTGAAGGCTTCATAGTAATCGCGCTTAAAAAATCCTAAAGTCGCAACAAATATAGAAGCAAGTGCTATTCTTACGAAATTTGAGGCAAATACCTCATTTGAAATTATTCGTGCTTGATTAAATGAAACATAAGATATTGCCCATAAAAACGCGGTTCCAATTGACAGTAAAACTCCGACGATTAAATTTCTCTTGACTTTTTTAATATCTTCGCTATTACTTATTTCTCTGTTAGGTTTGTCTTTAGTGCTTAATATGAAGACGCTTAATAGAATAAAAGCCCCTCCAATAAGAATTGATATTGTAACTTGCTCACCGAAGAATATGAAAGCGAAGGGATATACGAAGACTAAAGATAATTGCGTTAATGGATAAGCTCGCGAGGCGTCAATCTTTTTAAGCGCTTTAAAGTAGAGCAAATCTCCGATCGTTACGGAAACACCCGATAATATACTTACAATTAAAAAATCAACAAGTTCTTGTGATGTAAACGATGCAAAAAAGGAGAAATCTCCAAAAATTAGCGCGAAAATAAATGTACCAAGTGTAACTATTAAAATTCTGAAAAATAAAGTCGCTTTCGACTGTGTTTTTCCTAATCCATATTTATATACTAAAGATGCAATTCCCCAAGTAAATAACGCGTCCAGCGTTAAAATGTATCCAATTAATTCGGGCATTAACTTAAAATTATTAAATATCGTTTTAATACTATTTTAAAAATTAAAACGAGAAAAAGAGTTACATTTTACGATAAAGCATATAAATTGAAATAGCAATAACCCAGAATGTAATACCAACCGTCATAATCCACTCTGTGATAGGATGCCATGAGAACAAAAATGGGACGATACAGCTTACTGCTATTAAAGGTAAATACCCAACATACCCTGAAAACTTCTCACTTTTAAAGAAAAGATAGCTAAAAGAGCTTAAATAAATAACACCACTTACTAAACTAATTAACGCAACCGCTCCGTGAGCCTCAAAAAGTATTATATTACTTCTAACCGAAGGAATAACACCAATTAAAGCAAAGAAAACGCACGAATTAATCGCAAACACTTTTCCGACTCTGAGTACTTTTGGATGATTGATATTTTCCTTCTCAAGAATTTCTACTATGTGTAAATATGTCAATATTGCAAAAACACCAGATAAAAACGTCCCGATGTTGAAGTATATTGCGCCAGGACCCGTCCCTAAATCGCTTATCATGTAACTTAAATCAAAATTAGGAAAGAGTAATATAGCTATGATATCTCCGGCTATACCAACTATTGCTGATAATAGTCCGTAAAATGGTCGTGGTATAAAATTTAATATTTTAAGGATATTTGTCTTTAGTTTTTCCATAGTTCTTTAATTGGATAAATATAATAAACTCTTTAAACATTATTTCATCGCAATATAAAAAAAAAGAAAGAATGAGAATTGAAGTTCTAGAAATATTCTTTATTCAGGAAATGGTGGATGAGGTACGTACAATTCTGTTTTTTGCCATTCGATAATGGAATCTAATTTTTCATATAATTTTGTTAATTCAGGGTCTAAGAAACCTTTAGTCATACTTTTTTCTATTTTTGATAAGCTTTGCCACTCTCTTTCAATAATAAGTACATTATTATCGTAAGCCCCGAATAGACTACGATATCGCTTTTTTGGAGGATAACCTAATTCATCCTCAAGTTCAGAGCATTTTTTATCAATCTCTTCTAAATCATCCCATTTACCATTTGCTACTCTTTGAATTAATCTCATAATAACTATTACCATCTAATTTCACCTCTTAATCTATTTTACATTTTTGTATAATTACCAAAAATGTATATAGGGCTATTCTCGATCATTTATAAATTCTTATTTAATAAATATCTAAGAAAAAATTGTGAAGTAAAAATGCTATAAAATTAGGATTAGATTTTTAAAAGCAATTCTTTTGATGGTGCTTTGTTAAATAGGAACATATTAATGACCTCTTCTCTTATTTTGTCATCTTGTCCAGCTAGTTCGAACATTTTAGAAAGATTTTGACCTTTGTTTTCAAAAAAGAATTCGACCATTGAAACTTTCATTTTAAAATTTCTAATTATTTTTTTAATATTAGGATGTTGTTTGTATTTTTTCAAGCTTTGTTTAGATATATCGTCGTTCTTTAAGGCTTCAATAGCGGTTTCAGCAGCAATCTTTCCCGATACTATGCTAGGATGTATCCCTTCGCCGCTTATAGGAGAAACAAAACCTGCTGCATCTCCAATAATCATAATATTATCTCCGTACAAACTTTTCTCTTTCACGCCTAAGGCGGGAATTGGATACGCGCCCGTCCATATTTCTTTATAATGTGATTTAGGAAAGAACTTCTTAATGTGAGGGTCGTTTAAAAATTCCGTATATATTTGATTTAGATTAGAATTCAAATTTTCGTCTAACCATGTGCCACATCCAATGTTAAAGCGTTTGTCATCTATGGGAAATATCCAGCCATACCCTTTATATGCTCTAAAAAATAAGGATATAGAATCTTTCTCTATTAAATTTTCCCCTTCCATTATAGCACACTTGCATAGTCCTATTTCGTCAATTTTCCATTTTCCTTTCAAACCAGATTTAGGCGCTAATTTAGAGCTCATACCGTCCGCTATAATTAAAATTTTTCCCAGATATTCCTTTGTCCCTGAGGGTGTTTTTGTTTTGATCCCAACTTCCCGACTACCTTTAGTTACAAAGTCGTAAGATAAATTCTTGTTAAACAATTGAACTCCAGCGTCTATAGCAATATTTCTTAAAAAATTATCAAATTCTAAGCGATCTACATTTATCGAATAATCCCTAATATTTTCCCACGAGTATTTAATCTGACGATAATCCCCAGAATATATAGTTACTCCCGTAATAGGGGAATAATTTAACTTTCGCAGTTGAGGGTAATATTTAAAGATTCTTGAGCTAACAGCACCACCGCAAGGTTTTCGCCAGTTAATATCTTTTTCGATTAAAGCGACTTCAAATCCACTTTCAGCCAGAACTTGAGCACATTTAGAGCCGGCGGGCCCTGCTCCCGATATAACAACATCAAACATTTTCATTATCTGTTTTTTTTTTCAAGTATATTAGTTAATGGTTAATGCATTAAAAATTATATTTTCCTCAAAAAAGAAATTTCAATTTATTTATCATTCATTTGCATCTGCAACAAAAATGATTAATTAATTCTATTCCTATTTTTAAACTATGGCTATTAAAAAAACAGAAAATTACGATTTTGTAATCGTTGGAGCTGGACCAGCTGGATTAACTGCGAGCATCGTGGCAGCAAGGAAAGGATTTAAAGCTGTTATTTTAGAAAAAGGTGAACACGCTGGCCCAAAACCTCGTGGTGAAGGAATGGGCCATTATCCTATTGTTGATACTATTTTAGGAAAGAACTTCTTACCTTCTATAGGGATTAAATCCAACGGAGGAAGAGTTTGGCATTCTCCTGGAAATTTACAAACAACAACGACCTACCGCGAATACGACCATTATTTTTTCGAATGGAGAAAATTTATCGATAGATTTGTTGAAATTGCGAGCGAGTTAGGAGTCGATATCCTATTAAAAACTGAGGTTACAGAACCAATTGAGAAAAAAGGTTTTATTATTGGAGTAAAATTTAAAGACAAGAATGGAGATATTAATGAAATATTTGGAAACGCAATTTTAGATTGCAGTGGCTATTCTGGCACTATTGGAAGCCATTTTGGTGTTCCTTACGACGAAGAGATAAATTGTCCCATAATAAAATGCTTAATTAGCGAAGCTAACTTAGATATAAGCGAAACTCCAGATTTACAATTCTTTTTCATTGGAAACGGTGATTTGGATTACTCCCCTAACTTTCCTCCAAGTATTGCGTATGTATTTCCATTAGAGAAAAAAAGAGCAGAAGTGGGTTTAATGTTGCGAATGGCACAAGTACCTCAAATGAAAACCGTTAAAATACCTGATCACGACGAAATCATGATGGTTTGGGAAAATTTGAAGAAAGATTTTCCAGGATTTAGCGAGTTTTTTAAGGAGGCTAAAATTGATTACGAGGAATTAACATATATACCAAACGCTAAAATGGTCGAAAATTTTGTTCCATTTCCCGGTGTTGTTCTTATCGGAGATAGTGCCGGATTTGTAAATCCGTTTGGATCTTCAGGGTTGTACTATTCAATGGCGATGGCAGACTTCTGGGTTGAAAATATATTGAAAAAAATGAAAGAGGAGGAAATAGTATGGAGCTCTGAAAACATAGAGGAATATACAAAAAGTTTTGAAGAAATTGAAGTATATAAACAAGTAAAATCTATGTATAATCTTATCGGGGCTTTCGAATATAAAATATTTAATCGATTAAGAACTTCCGAAAAGATTAATAAAAAATGGGATTATATCTCTTCCCTTCTAAAACAAGCTTAGATCTAGCAACGGGTATTATGGAACTTAGGTATCTATTTTTGATAGATTTAATAGATTATTTTATTAAATAATTAAATAATTAGATCATATAAATAAACATGACATATACTACAATTTCTATTAAAGATAAGACCAAAAAGGAATTAAAGAATCTTCTATCGTTATATAATGCGAAATCTATGGATGAATTACTAAAATTATTAATAATAGAAGCAAAGAAAAAGAAGATTGACGATTTTGGCATTGAATTTCAAAAAAAATTAAAAGAAAAGAATTTATCTTTAGAAGATATCATAAAATCTGGAGAAGAAATAAGAACAAAAATCTTAAAGGAAGAATCTAAGAAATGATTCCCTTAGTTATAGATACAAACATAATGTATTCAGCCATATATAATAAAAATGGCATAATTAGTCATGAGACGAAAAAAAATGAAAAAAAAACCAAAACGTGGATTTTTAGTGGCACTACTTATTGGTTTTGATGAAAAAGAAATTCATACATGGAAAGTGTATAGTCGTTCTTTAAGAGTTTATAAAACGATCAAATTAACTCGCAAATGGAAATACTTGGATGATAAGCAAATATATCATTTAC
>JAHLWV010000014.1 GCA_019057735.1 Promethearchaeota archaeon
GCGGAATTCAGTTAATTCTCGTATTGCTAAACAAAATAAAACAAATTAAAGAATTTAATTAATCTTTTTTTTTATTAATGCTTGTAATTACAATGCCATGTGTAATCAACACTCATTAACCAGAATTTCTATAAACTGTCTTATTAGGTAAATCAATCCATATGAGTATAAAATGTTTCAAAAAAAAAAAAGGAAGGTAAAATATGCGCTCTGGCCCTATAAACTTATGGACAAGTTCCACATTCACCAGGCATATTGGAGTTCACCTCCATTAACCAATCTATATCCCCCTTCAAAAAAATTAATGAAAAAATCTTAATTCAATTACAAGATTATTAATAAATTTAAATTCTTCTATAAAAACTCAACAGGAAAAAACCTCAACTTACTTTGATGAAATTTCAATTGGATATAAATTGGCTATCTTCAATCAAGAAATTCTAAGAGCGTTATCCCGTCTCACAATATATATTCAAGTATTCGTAGAAAGCCTTTATTTCTCATCTGAATGTCAATTCAATATTGATTACTAAACTAATTTGCCTTTTTCCATTATTTGTTTTTTTGTTCCATCTTTGTATTCAACGGTAATGTTAGCCTGCGGAGCCGTAACGAAATCCCAATGCAGTTGAGAAACTGAAGTGCCTCCCATCATTTTATTTGAACCAAACGCTAAATGTACGCTTCCATTAATCTTCTCATCTGTTAGAATGTAACCAATTGCTTTTGTAATTTCGGGGTTACATCCAATCCCTAGCTCTGCTACATTATAAGTCCTTAACTCTGTTAGGTTCTTCTCACGGTCAATTTTTTCGCTATCTTTAAATGTATTAATTAAATAACTTTGATTCTCTTCAGACGTGACTTCATCGATTAATAACTTTCCCTCCTTAAATCTTAAATGAGTGTTTTTAATGATCTTATTAGTCATCCTGTCTCTAGTGAGTGGACAAAAAAGAGTGCCTTCACCAATTTTCTCGTGGGGGGGGAAAAATACTTCTCCTGCAGGTAAATTTCCTCCTAGTAATCCTACTGCAATCCTTTCATCGGAAAGCAAACCGTTATCTAAAATCATAGAGCGATCTTGGATTGTTACCGTAAAATCCGTCCCAAGATCATCTGAAACATAAACTCTTTTTGCATTTTCAAAGAATTTTCCCAGAGTTTTTGTAATTTCGTCCATTTTGTTTTGAGGGACGCTCATTCCACCCACTATGAATTTTTCTAATAAATCATATTCAATATTATAATAGTTGGCAGCTTTCCTCGAGGGCCATCCTGCATAGCACCACTTTTTCCCTGGAGCATATTCTGCTTTACCTCCATACAATATGTCTTTTATAGGTGCGTTAAACTTAATTTTTGCATTGAGTTTTTCTCTAGGTGCGTTTCCTAAGACACCAGGATCTTCATAGGGCTCAATTACAATGTACGCATCGATATTCTCGATTAATTTTAAATAATGAAGTGGTGTGATCTCTAAAATTTCACTACTAATGCTTGTATCTTGGTATATCGAATTTGTATAATTATCGCTGCTTGATATAATAACGGGAATTCCATTGCTTCTGTAGATGTTCAGGGCAATTTCTTCCAACAAATCTTGACTATAAGCCCCACCCTTTACTAGAATGTTTTCCCCTTTTCTTTGAATATTAATCGCATTAACAATATTTTTAGCACATAACTTAATTTTTTCTAATTCTACCATAATTTAATATATTTTTTTTTTAATATTAATCTTAAACTCTTTGGCAACATTAGATTTATTACATAGAATTGTTTTAAATAAAATATCTAAAGGTTGAATTCTTAATGAGACCAAAGTTTCATTAATATATTATAACTATAATTAAAAGCAAATCAGAATTATGGTAATTCGAGAAGTAGGTTTATTATTTAGGGGATTTACCTTGGTAAAGAAAAGTTACCACAAAACTTCCTTAGGAAAAATAGATTCTGATTTAAGAAGTGGTTTGCTCACCGCGCTCTTAAATTTTGCTGAAACCGCATTTTCTACTGGGTCTGTCGAATATTTTCAAGGTAATAGATTTACAATCGCTTTCATAAACGCAAACATCTTAGCAGATGACAGCGTAGAACCTGAATTATTAATCTCTTACGCTATTGTAGATAAACATAAAAGGATTGACAAATACGTGAAGAAATTAGTCAATCCCCTATTAATTAAGGTTGCGGAGAATTTTAAAGCACAGTACGAAGGTAAAAATTTATCTGAAGTATCTCAGTTCAAAATTTATAAAAAAACCCTAGATATTATTTTCGGATCTAATACGAAAAAAATTGATCAAAAGCTAGCCGGCTTGTTTTATTAAATGTAATCCGATTTATTTTAGGTAAAGAATCATTTTTACAACAAACTTTTCTTTAAAAACCATAACATTACGGGTAGAGCGATAGTTGCGTCTGAAATAACTGTGGAGAATCTAGCGTTTTGATGTACTTTTCCCCAAGAAATTGCTTCGTGTAAAGTCGCTCCACTAAGACCGCCTTGTTCTGGACGATCCATTGTTATCTGAATCGCGTATTGGGCAGAGTTTGGGGAGAATTGAAGCGATTGCAGAATAAAATTTTTAGGTACGCCCCCACCAACAATGCAAACGCCAGCTTGTTTAGCATCCCAAGCCAAATTGACCATATTCAGCATATCTTTAAAGTGATTAAGGTTTAAATTTTGATGGTGGAAACCTAATTGAAGTGCTAAACCGGAGTCAGTAAAAGCAGGACAAAAAATTGGAACATTTTTTTCAGCACAAATCTTTAATATAGAGTTATTATCTGTGGGTAGATTATCGCCAAGATACTTTAGAAAAGAACTAACAGACATATCATTATTAGGAATTTTTAGCTGGGATACATAATCTTCGATACCTTCGTACACTTTATTTGGTAAATATACATCATAGATTCTATTAAGGGCTTGGTCGTGCAACTCAGAATCATTAACATCTTTAATGTTTATTTCTCCTTGTAAATGATGAAAACCAAGAGTTTCGGCTATATCATGAGTCAAAGAAGCACCTGTAGTAACAAGAATATCAATAAATCCTTCTTCTATAAAATCGTGAATAACTTTCTGCATCCCTGCTGGTACTAGTGCTCCAGCAAGACCAAAAAATTTAACACATTTTTCATTTTTAATCATTTCCTTATAAATTTCACACGCAACGGCTAATCTTTTTGCGTTAAACCCTGTGTTTCCTAAAGATTGAATAAAAGTAGTGATATCTTCATTTTTATCAATCTTAATTTGCTCTACCTCTTTTAATTTCTTTTTCAATTCGTCATCTGGCATTTTTTTCAACTCATTTGTTGCTTATAATAAAAGACATTAATTCAATTATTATTTTTGCTGCCACATTTAATGTTATATTGTTGGGTAAATCTAAAGAAGGTGAAACTTCAACGATATCAAACCCAATTATATTAACTTTTTTAGTGACTTCTCTGAGGATTTTCCATACTTCACGATAAGTAAAACCTCCGGGAATAGCATAACCTGTTCCCGGTGCTATAGATGGGTCTAGAGCATCTATATCAATAGAAATGTATATGTCAGTTATATCAGATTTTTCAAAAAACTCAATAATTTTTTTTGTGAATAAATTAACTCCAATATCGTGAAGCATATAAGAGTTGAAATAGCTAATCTCCTTAGTTATTGCATTTTTTACTTCAGGAATATCAATATCTCTCGTCCCAATAATTAATAAGTTTTTACTTGAGATAAACTCCAGACTATGGATGAGGTGGGAAACAGTTGCATGAGAATAGACGCTCTCCTGATATTTTTCGTACAAATCGAGATGAGCATCTAAGATTAGAACGCCAAACTTCTTTGGTTTCCTAATAGAGTCTCCTATTGCCTTTATAACGGGATAAGTACAAAAGTGGTCACCTCCAACCATTACTGGAATTATATCCTTTTTTTGGTCAAAAAACGATTTTACAAAATCACCAATTTCTAGGATGTTCTGTTCGGTGTTATTGGGATCAATCATAACATTTCCAGCGTCTACAAACTTTAATTTTGGTATTTCAAATCCCATTTCTGTTGTTAAAGCTAAGTTTTCTGTAATTTTTCGGATTTTCTGAGGTGATTTGGAAGAATTAATTCTTTCAATTGATGTTAAATTGTCCCAAGGAATTCCAAAAAATACAAAGTTCGTATCATTTTCAATTATCTCCCCCGAATCAAAAAAATTCACTGCTCATACCTCTTTATTAGTAAATTACATTTGTTCTAAAACATCTATACCCAAGATTTGTAAACCAATCTTAATTACGATTTGAACGCATTTGATTAACAATAATCTCGCTTTTTCTAATTCATCATCACTAGATAATACCTGACAGGAAGAATAAAACGAATTGAACGCTTGACATAAAGTTAAAAGATACTGAGGGATTTGGTGAATAGTATAATTTTTTCTTACTGAATTTAAAATTTCGGGGAAATATGTCAGTTGCTTAACCAAAGTTAGCTCCTTTTCGTGGTTAATTAACTCCCAATTTATATTTATATCGATTGTTTTTTTCGATTTAGTTATAATCGATTCAATTCTCGCATAGCAATACTGAATGTAAGGACCAGTCTCGCCTTCAAATGAGATGCTCTCTTTAGGATTGAAAACAAAATCAGATTTAGGATTAAATTTAAGGATAAAAAAAGTCAATGCGGCCATTCCGATTGCCGTAGCTCTTTCCTTTTTTAAATTTTCTGACAACTCTGGATATCTTTTATTCACTTCCTTATAAGCTAAAGCTTGCATTTTTTCGATGATATTATCGGCATCAACTATAGTTCCTTCCCTACTTTTCATTTTACCTTCAGGCAAATAAACCATCCCGTATGATAAATGAAATTTATCTTCTTTAAAACCAATCATGTCTAAAACCGCAAATAATTGCTTGAAGTAGAGGTCTTGTTCGTTAGCAACTACATATATCGATTTATCATAATCAAAATCTTCCTTTTTTTGATAAGCTAAGTAGATATCCTGGGTTATATATAGAGATGTTCCATCTTTTCTCAGAAGGATCTTATCTGGCAAATTAAATTTTTCCTTTAGATGAGCGATAATCGCTCCATCATCGGTCTTATTAAAAATGCCACTCTCCAAGCCCTTTAAAACCTTTTCTTTACCTTTCCAATATATCTCCGACTCATAATATTCTTTATCGAAGGATATTTTCAATGCTTTGTATGTTTCTTTAAATCCCTCGAATGCCCAAGAATTCATTTTCTTCCATAATTCTCGAGTTTCAGCATCGTTTTCTTCCCATAATCTTAAAAGTTGGTATACTTCTTCTATAATTTTACTATTCTCCTTTTCCATTTCATTGTATTTAACGTAGAACTCCCCAACGAAGTGATCAGACTTGATATTAGGTTCCTGGTTGTTGCCCCAATTTTTGTAAGCATACATAGACTTACAAATATGGATACCTCTATCGTTGTTTAAGTTGACATCGAAAACTATATCGCCTTTATATTTTAAACATCTTGAAAGAGAGCGACCTAACAACATATTTCGAATGTGCCCAAAATGAAGTGGCTTATTTGTATTTGGTGCGGGGTATTCTATTACAATTCTTAAAGATTTTTTCTGATCTTTCCCAATCTCTTCATAAATTTTCCCGTATTTCTCTTTTAGTGTAAAAATCTGCTCTAGAAGTGGTTGCGGTTTTATCTTAAAATTGAGGTAGGGGCCGTTTGCTTCAATGACTTCTAAGTATTCTGGTAGTTCTAACAGTTCTTTTAGTTCTTTGGCAATTAGGACAGGTGATTTCTTTTTAATTTTAGCAAGTTGAAAACATGGAAATGCATAACTGTAATTTATCTCGTGAGGGGGTATTTCAATAAGTTCTTTGATCTCCTGCTGCGAAAACTTGGGGAGATAATTGCTTAAATACTCGGCGATTGTATTCTTATCGATTATAATCATTTTTTTTGGTTTAAGGGTATCACAAAATTCTAATTATTGCTGATTGCAACTTTTATCTGTTTTGTTAAATATATTTAGTTTAACTCATAAAATTTATGATAGTGAATTATTGAGAAGGTTGATTTATTAATGGCATTCAAACAAGAAGCTAGAAAATTTTATCCTAAATGGCCTATCTACGATGATAAAGAGATAAACGCATTGACTGAAGTTATAAAATCTGGAGAGTGGTGGTGTGGGGCTCCTGGAGCTCACCAAGGTAATAATGTTTGGGCGTTTCAAGAAGAATTTGCTCAACTTCAAGGATCTGAATATTGCGTTGCAGTGTGTAATGGAACTGTCGCAATAGAAGCCGCTCTCATGGCATTAGATGTAGGATTTGGTGATGAAGTAATCGTTTCTGATTACACTTTTGTAGCATCGGCATCGGCAGTTATAGCAACAAATGCCGTTCCCATATTTTGTGACATAGACCCCAATACTCTCGTGATGGATGTGAATAAGGTTGGAGAACTAATAACTGAAAGAACTAAAGCAATTATTCCAGTACATTTAGGGGGTAACCCGGTTAATATGGACCATCTTATGGAGTTGGCATTAACTTACGATCTAAAGGTTGTCGAAGATTGTGCCCACGCTCATGGTTCAGATTTTAAAGGAAAAAAAGTTGGGAATTGGGGGGATGCAGGCACGTTTAGCTTTCAAGCTTCAAAAGTTATAACAAGTGGTGAAGGGGGAGCTATTATATGTAATAATAGTGAACTTGCGGATAACATTTATTCTTACATAGATTGTGGTAGGAAGAAAAACGAGTATTCGTATAAACACTTCTCCTACGGTACTAATTATAGGATGACAGAATATCAAGCAGCAATATTAAGAACTCAAATGCAAAAATTTTCAGAGCAGCATAAGCTTAGAAACCAGAATGCGGAATATCTTATGAGCGAACTTAATAAAATAGATGGGATAAAAACTATGGAACCTACATTGGGTACGACTAGCCTTGGTTGGTATGTTTTTCCCATAGTTTTTGATCCTGTAAAGTTCGGGGGTCTCACTAAATCAAAATTTTATGATAAGTTAAATGATCATGGCATCCCTACTGACGATTGCTATCCTCCATTACATAGCTTAGATTGTTTTAAATATAATAATTTAAAGAAAGGTATTGATTATTCTAAGGCTAATTGGGGAGGAGAAAAAAGTAAAAATGCGCATTTTCCAGTTGTTTCCGATGTTTATTCGAGAAGTATAGAATTCCCTCAAGAAATGCTATTAGCTCCTAGGGGAAAACTGGATAATGTAATAGAATTTATAAAAGCTTTAACAAATACTACTCTAAGTCAAGATTAAACTACTTCTTCTAGTTTTTTAGTCTTAGCACTTTTATACATCGTCTCAACGATATTCAATATTTTATAACCGTATAAACCATCAGTAAGTGGTTTCTTGTTTCTTAGAATGCAGTCAATAAAGTGAGCGATTTCTTGGGGATAGCCAAATGAATGTGCTTCGGAAGGAACAGGAAATGTCCATCCTTTCGTAGTATCCGCTTTTTCTACAGCATACCCATACCCGCTTTTACTATACACGCTCACTAAATCAGAAAAAGTTGGAGCGACTTTAATTTGACCTTCGGTGCCAAATAGCTCAAAACGCATGTCATAACCACCTGGTGCCGTCCAAGATTCTTCGATCACTATTTGAGCATCGTTTTCAAAATAAAGAATTCCTACTGCGTTGTCTTCCACTTCACAAGTTCCAAAAATCCCTCGATCATGTTGTATTGTCCTCGTTTGGCAAAACACTTCACTAACCTCACATCCAAGATACCAAACTAAACAAGCAATATCGTGAACTCCTAAGTCTAACAACGCACCACCTCCAGATTCCTCTAGCTTGTAAAACCATCGAGAATGCGGTCCCGAATGTTGTTCTTTACCGCGCCCCATATATATTACTCCTAAAGCGCCTTCTTTGATAATTTCTTTAACCTTGCTAAATGAAGGAGCGTACATGTTGTTTTCGCAATAAAAAATCTTCTTGTTTGAAGCTTTTTCCACGTCTAACATTTCTCTTGCTTCACTAATGTTTCTAGCTAATGGTTTTTCTACGAATGCATGCTTTCCTGAGTTCAAGATATTACATGTTACTTCTTTATGCAAATTATTTGGAACACATGCAGAAACAGCGTCGCATTCCAATTTTAGTAAGTCATTATAATCCCTAAAGTAGGTATCTGCGATATTGTATTTATTCATTAAGCTTTTGGCTTCATCTTTATTATTTGACGCAATTCCCACAATTTCTACATTTGGTAGTAAAGAATATGAATAACAATGATGATCAGCAATAAAACCCGACCCGATAATGCCTACTTTAATGTGACTCATTTTAATCCTCGCTTAATAATTTTGATTAATAATAATTTAGGTTTTCAACTTTATAATTGTAGCAGGATTTTATTTCCAGAATGCAGAAGAAGAACTGAACTTGTTAATTTTGGAGAAAGGACAAGCAGCAATACAATTCCCACAATCACCTGAATTTTCGATCCAAAATTCAAAACATTTTTCTACATCGACATAATATTTCTTAACACCTGAATTGTTAGAAATCGTAGCCGGTTCGAAAGTAGTGTCTTTTTCTTTTGTAATTGCGTCGTTTTCACAAGCATCAGCGCATTTATAGCAAGTTTTACAGAAGTTCCCCACTTTTTTAATAAAACCTAAGTTCAATTCATCAGCTATTAAGGGCATATCTGTAAAAACTTTACAAATTCTAACTCTTGAGCCATATTCTGGTGTGAGCAATAATCCATTTCTGCCTAATGCTCCTAAACCTGCGTCAATTGCCAGCGGAATACTAAGTGCAGTATCGTTGCCACATTGGATGGCACGATATCCAAGATTTCTGATAAATTCACCTAAACAAGCGATTGTAAAAGCCATTTTTGAATAACCTACGGCTGCCGCAGCTGAAGCTGGTTGAGCGGGGGCTGTAGAAATTGCCATCTGGTCCATTTCGATAGCCATAACAATAACCTTATTTATCCCTTCTGGCAAATTAATAGGGCTTTCTAATACAGAATTAGACGCTTCACCCTTTCTAATTCTTTCTTTTGAATCTGCTTCGCTGGTTAATGCTGGTCTTACAAAACCAGTTTTATAAATCCATCTCTCGTCAACATCGGCAATACCAACTAATGATGCTCCATAAAATTCAGCAGCTCTTTTAGTCTTTTTAGTAAATATTTTTAAATCTCTAACATGATATTTTTCTCTCAACCAATCCTCGCCGTATCCTAAGTCTATTAATTCTTCTCTATGCCAGCTGAAAGCAAAAGGAAATTTTTCGTAAACAGTCCATCCTGCTGCAACTAACGCAAAATCAACCCGAGAATATCCGTCTTCACCCGAACTAATATGATTGCCTATATTGTATTCGAACATTTTCCCATAAGTAGGTAACGATTTATCCCATAGTCTTCTATAAAGTACATTATACTTCTGTTCGAAGCGATGGTAAGAATTCTCGTCAATTTCGTAGGGAAAATCTTTTTTGGTTTGCATCGCAATACTTCTTCTCTATTTAATCCTTTTTTTACTTTTTCTTTAAAAGTGTTTAGTCTGTTAAATATTATTTTAAGGCATGAAATATAAAACTTTAAGAAGAAATTTATAAGGAAAAGTATCATCATTTTCACTATGCCAATTTTTATTCTTGCTACGAAACTCCATCAAAATTTGGTAAAAGATCGTAAAGAGCACGGAGAAAAATTCTTAAAATTAGTTAAAGATAAAGTTCCGAGTGTTAAATGGATTGCGCATTACGCAATATTAGGACCATATGATTTTATCGATATTTTCGAAGCTGATAACGAACACGAAGCAGCGAAAGTTTCTTTACTTTCCCGAACCGTAGGAGCTGATGTAGCTGAAAGCTGGACTGCGATTAAATACATAGAATTTCTTAAATTAGTGGAAGATTTAGAGTAAAAGAAGTGTTGTTCACTAATGAAGAGGTTTATAGTACAAATAGGATCAGGTGTAGATCAACACGGACATAATGATGATTGCACTAATGCCGCAATAAAAGCGGTTAAAAACGCAATCTCAAATAACTGCCTTACCGGTCTATTGGAGATTTGTGGTTTAAAAGAACCAAAAGATCTCCAAAAAATGCTCGTACATGTGAAGATTGGAGCACCTTATCCTGAAAATATTAAAAAAGAAAAAGTTTTACAAGCTATTCCATTTGGTTCCAAATCAATCGAGATAGAAAAAGGAGGATTAGTTGCAGCAGGGATAATGATTGAAGAATTAGGGGATACTACTGATAAAATAATTGTTTGTAATGCAGCTGTAACTGTATCGATCCTACAAAAAGAGAAGTAAGTACAGTAAAAGGAGTAGTAATAATTATGGTGAAAAGATGCAAATGGGCAGATTCTAACGAATTGATGAAAGAATATCACGATAAAGAATGGGGGACACCTCAACGTGATGACAAAATGCTCTACGAACTCTTGATTTTGGAAGGAATGCAAGCTGGATTAAGCTGGAACACGGTGCTTCAAAAACGAGACAATTTTAGAAAAGCTTTTGATAATTTTGACTACAATAAAATTATGGGATACAAAGAAAAAAAAATCGAAGAATTGATGCAAAACGAAGGAATAATTCGAAATCGATTAAAAATTCAATCCGTAATCACAAATGCAAAATCATTTATTAAAGTTCAAGAAGAATTTGGTTCATTTAATAAATATATATGGAATTTTGTGAATAATAAATCAGTTCATAATGCTTGGAATAAGTTAGAAGACTTACCTCCAAACACCGAACTTTCTAACAGAATTAGCAAAGATATGAAAAAAAGAGGATTTAAATTTATTGGAACAACTATTATATACTCCTTTTTACAAGCTATTGGAGTTGTAAACGATCATACGACTGATTGCTTTCGATATAAAGAATTAGGTAATTCTCCTTAGGTTTAAGTTAAATTCTCTAAACCAATTTCTTCTTCTGCATATTTCTTTAATGCGATCCATTGAGCATCACTTGTCCCATAATATTTAAAAACCGCGATACCTAAACCAAAATCGAATCCTCTCATTTGTTTAAGCATTTCCTTTGAATTACATTCAACTGAATTTGTTACTGCTAAGATTGGGCTTCTGAATTCGTGAATTCTTTTTTTCATGTTCCTTATAAAATACCAATAAAAAAGATTACCAACTTTCCCCCAATACCACCCATCGTCTCGCGTTCCCATTAAATAAGGATATTCCATGGGTGAAGCGACGTCTAAAATTGAAGATAATTTTGTCCAATCTTGTCCTAATCTTTTTTGAGATAACATTTTCTTAGGACCCGGAAGACAAAACCATCCGGACGTACAATCTTCATCCGTATCCTTTATGACTGTTTGAAGCTTTTGTGCGTATTCTGCTATCGTGTCTGACTTAAAATCATACCATTCGTGGCTTTTTAATAATTTTGCTTTAAATCCATAATTTTTATTAAATTTCTCTTTACATCGATCGCAACAACATAAATCAGTAAAAGCTCCATCATATCTAATGTAATCAGCGAAAAAACCGCTAACTGCGTAATTTTTGACGACTTCTCGTGTTAGATCTAGAAGATAATCAACATGTTTACTATTCGGGCACATAAAACTAGTAGTAGGTATATATCCTTTTCCCCTGGTGCCCCTTGCTTTTCCCTTCTTTAAATCAATCTTTTCAGTAAGGAAGGGGACTTTCTTTTTATATTCTTTAAACAACACACCTTCAGGTAAATCAATTCTCATCTCACCTTCTTCATGGGTTGATATTTCTCCTTTGTTGTATAGAATTCCCGATTTTTTGCCTGTTTTTCCATGAATACTGACGCGCTCAGGGTGGATAGCACCTTGATAAGCATCGTTCATACTCGTAAAAGATACCATTATCTTTATGCTTCGATCCTTACCCGCATCGCAAAATTCCCCTAAAATATCTCTATTGGTCGGATTCCATCCAGCTTTCGTGTCCCACATGCATGCTCCGTCCGTGTCTTTAATAACAAGCCCTAAGAGGTTGATGTGGTGGTTTTCCAATTTATCCATGACTTCAATTACATTCAATTTTCTTTCAGCGTATTCATAATCTAACTTTCTAAATCCTTTTGGCCCCCTTACCGGCATTAATCCCATACCATAAATTTGATTTGTTTTAAAAGCGGATTTAAATACTGATATTCCCTTGGGATCTGTTTTAAAATAATCTGTCCAATTAACTACACCTTTCATCTTATTTTAAGGCTCATTTACATTTTTTTTCATAATATTATCTAATAAATTTTGGTAAAATAGATAGCTTTACTCTTCAAATTCGATAATTATTTAATACAATTCTTTTAGTAAATTTTTAAGGTTATTAGAATTTTTTATAATACAATCATTTAAACATTTATATATACTATAACGAATATTCATAATTGAAATCAAATTAAAATATATGCTTATCACATCATTTCAATAGAAAAGACAAAATAATCAATATTGATAGTTTTATTTGGAGAAAAATGAACAAAAATGTACGACGCCACCTTTAAGATAATCATTTTCGGAGATGCGGGTTGTGGGAAAACCACTTTAACTCAAAGATTTTTAACGAATTTATTTGTTTCAGATCAAACAATGACGATCGGTGTAGACTTTGAAGTAAAAAGCTTAACAGTTGACGAACAAAAAGTAAAATTACAAATTTGGGATTTTGGAGGGGAAGAAAGATTTAGGTTTTTACTCCCTACTTATGTGAGAGGTGCTCGTGGTGGCCTATTCTTGTACGATATAACCAATTTTTCCTCAATTGCTCACATTGATGATTGGCTTAGCGTTATACGAAAAGAAATAAGAGCTGAAGATATTTTTCCCATCATCGTAGTTGGAGGAAAGGCAGATTTAGTAGAAAGCAGAGAAGTTTCATCTGCAGAAGGTATTAAAATTGCGAAATCAAGAAATGTGAACGGTTTTATTGAAACAAGCTCTAAATCAGGAGAAAATGTAGAAAAAACCTTCGAAGCGTTAACGAGATTAATGCTTAATGACGCAAAATAAAGATTTAATAGTCATAATCTACACATAGAACCATTCATTTACAAAAAATGCATTCCTTCTTAATCAATATTATCTATTTATGATTTCAGTAATTTTTTCGGGCACTCTTGTATTAATCCTTCGATTCAATACCATTGTTTGATACTCCATGTCTTTTCTATATTGGTGCGCATACCCAATTAACTGCTCGATAATTTCAATTTCTTTCTCTGTATCACTAATACAATACCCTCCAAAGCTAGGTATTTCAGCGTACTTCTGATTTAGAATTTCTTGAAGCTCGGCCGGTAATACATCAGTTCTATCTTTTAATGCTGAATTTATAGAATCAAGAAGACTTATGTATCTTTCTTGTTTGCCGAACTGACATAAAACACATTTTAAGGCTCTATTTTTAAGAATATAAAGTATAATAACACCAATTTGGTATCTAAAAGATTCGACTATTTCATTAAAGATACCTTTTTTCATGTATTTTTTCACGATAATTTCTGTAACTGAATATAAACTTGAGAAATATATGGCTCTGGAAAAATAGGCGGGGTCAACACAGAACAATCGTGTGAACCAAAAGGGGCTAATATCGAGAGGTGGATCTTCATGAAGGATATAGTTTACTAATCTTCCGTCCCGTTCTTTGTATAGTGTCGTTTCTCTTTTTAGAATATTTAAGTAGGTTGAAATTGTCGAACGCGCTATATCTTTAAAAAATTTCTTATACTCTAATTCTACTTCACGCGTTGTGACTTTTTTCTTACCCTCGATAAAAAATTTAAGCATGATGCCTAAAATTCGGTTCTCGTGAAGCCTACCTGTTTTTACTTGCTGTTGCTCGCTCTCGTCTTCCCGTATGTTATAAATATCAATTAATTCAGGAGCGATTTCGTGAATAATCTTTTCTAATATATAGATGTTTAATTCAGTAATTTCTAACAATCCTCAAAATTGATATTTATTATAAATTATTAAAAAAAATGTAAACTTTTAATAATATTTATTCTAGTTACACCGAAGGATCCAAATTTATAATGCAGAACTAATTAAAGCGTCGCGAGATAAAAGATATAAAAAAATTAGATGTTTTATAGATTTTTATGAATTGTATCTTGGCGGTTATTGACCATATTTTTCTTTCCAGATTGGATCGTTGATTTGTAATATCCTACGTTGAACCTTACCAAGGATATTTTTAGGAACTTCTGTGATAAACTCGATTTGTGCTGGACACTTCCATTTCGTTAAGTTTTCTTTCGTCCAAGCAATCAATTCCTCTTCAGTAATCTTACCGATGTATTCAGGTTTCAGTTCAACCCAAGCTTTGGTGATTTCGCCGACTTTTCCCGCAGGATCGGGTAGACCAGACACTGCTGCTTCAGATACTGCTTCGTGCTTCATTAACATCGATTCCACCTCTTTTGGGAAAACAGAATGTCCTGCTACTTTAATTAGTTGCTTTTTTCTATCCCTAATCTCAATAGTCCCATCTTCATTCATAAAACCGATGTCTCCAGTTAAGAGCCATAGTGCTCCTTTATAAGTTTTAATAGTTTCGCTTGTTTCTTCTGGTTGATTGAGGTATTCGTACATAATTTGAGGACCGTGTACGCAAATTTCACCAGTGTGTTCTTCTGCAAAATTAGTATCGTCCGGATTTCCTAAACAAAGATTTTTTTATTCCCCGTATTTTTCTTTCCAAATAGGGTCGTTTATTTGGAGAGCACGCCTTTGAACCTTCCCTATGATATTTTTTGGTAAATCTCCAATAATTGCAATGTGTTGAGGTACTTTATAATGGGCCATATTTCCGTTAGCCCATTCCTTTATTGATAGTGGAGACAAATCAGAATCCTCCTTTATCGAAACCCAGGCTTTTATAACTTCCCCGAATTCATCGCTTGGCAAACCCGATACTGCGACTTCTAGGATATCAGGGTGTTTCATTAAGAGTTCTTCTACCTCCTTTGGAAAGACCGAAAAACCTTTGAACTTAATCAACTGTTTCTTACGATCTCTTATCTCAATTGTGCCATCTTCGTTCATAAAACCGATATCTCCTGTTAGAAGCCAAGTTTTCCCGTCATATTGAAGTAATGTATTAGAAGTCTCTTCAGGATGATCTAAATAACATTTCATTATTTGAGGTCCGTAAACACAAATTTCTCCAGTATGCTCAACTCCAAAATTAGTATCTTCAGGATTCCCAAGACAAATCGGTCCTTTAGAAAAATCATCTGAGTGAAAAATGCCCCATCCCGTTCCTGGAAAAGGCATACCTATTACTCCAACCGGACTCTCCCCAAATAGATTGCCTGCACTTACAGCGGGACTTGCTTCACTTAATCCATATCCCTCTACAATTCTTCCTCCCGTGTTTTTAACAAAAGCGTCCCGTACGTGTTTATGTAAAGGTCCAGCACTAGAAATGCATAATTTTAATTTTCCCATTACTTCTGGATATCTTCTATTCAAGTGTTTTAATTCAGCAAGCTTTATAAACAAAATTTCTGCCCCAGCATATATCAAACCTTCTGAACACGGTAGTTTCTCTATTAATTCACATAATTCGTCTTGAGATGGTGGTGTTGGGAAAAGCATCATCCAACCTCCTATTGCAATAGAGGTGTTCATAATAATAGTGTGAGCGAAACTATGGAACAAAGGGAGTATACCTATATTTCCAATACCTGGCATCTCCCCTCCTAACCACAACATACATTGCTCTGCATTCGATACGACATTAAAATGGGTTAATACTGCTGCTTTTGGTAAACCAGTAGATCCTCCTGTCATAATATATGTAGCAGCATCATTTTTTACATCAATACTTACATTTATATCTGCATCCCTTGGTTCAGTTTTCATAAGATCTTTGAATTTGATTGCTCCTTCGCAATTACATTTACCGGTTGGAATTTTTTTTAAGAACTTGCCAAGAATTTTCTTAGTTCCAAACATCTGAACTAAATCAACTAAATTAGTATAAATTACAATTTCAATATCTGTACTTCCAATTATGGGGCTAATATAAGGTTCAAATAAAGCGTCTAGCACGATTAACATTTTAGGTTTAACAATATCTATTTGATGCAAAATTTCCATAGTCTGGTATGTGGGATTTATACCAGTAGCAATTGCTCCTATCCGCGTAATAGCATAATAAGACACGATATATTGAATGCAATTTGGTAGGTGGATAGCAACAACATCCCCTTTTTTGATTCCCAAATCAACTAAGGCTGTAGCAAACCTTTTTACGTAATTTTGAAATTGTTTATAAGTTACCCAAGTGTCGAGGAACCATATTAGATTATGTTCTGGATACTTCTCAACTTGGGCATCTAACATCTCATTCAACGATTTTTCTTCAAACTCTGAGTTGTATGGTACATTTTCAGGCCACCATGTCTGAAACCATCGTTTATTCTCGTCAATTTGGTATGAATTACTTGTGTTATTGTGCATATTGTATCCCTACCTTATTTTTTCAATAATAATTTGTTAAGATCACTTTGATAACTCTGAATTTAAAACTATCCTTAACAATACTTAAACCAGAAAAATAAATAAATAAAAATAAAAAAAAGAGAGTTATTTAATTTGATTGAGACCTAAAATCTCGCATCTTTACGCCTTTTGATTAAAATGGTAGCAACACCTAATAAACCGACACCAGCAACCAAGAGAATTAAAGCCCAGAAACCTGTGGCTTCAAAAACCATGAACACGCTGAATGTAGGATCGTGCCAAATTCCATTTCCATCCTCGAATTCTGGGAAACACACCGCGTAAACCATCGCGCTGAATGTAATGTTTAAGCCAATATCGGCAGCAAAGGTATCTACTTCACCCGGAGTACCTTCAAATGTTTTGTGTGCGTTAGCTTCTACTTTAAACAAAGCAACTGGGAGTATACTTGTGGATGCAGGTGCGTAATTATCTCCTTCATTTAATCCATATGAATAATCGGGTCCCGCAATATCGACAAATTCGAGTTTGTCCCTTATATTATGAGGGAGATAGTTGCCAATCTTAAGTGAACGAGTTGTTTCATAGTAATCTTCTGCGGGATCTAATCTTGCAGTTGGATCGTCTCCAATTGTTTGCAAATTGAGGTGAAAGTGTAATACTGTTGAAACGTAAATTATAGCAAGGTCTAATCCAGCGATAGAATTATTTGCACCGAGAGGACCATTCCAAGGAGCGAAAAATTGATCTAATTTAACAGCTCCGTGTAAAACAGGCACAGTACCACCTTCAACAGTAGGAAGCTCTATTTCTTCTGGCTCAAAAGTAAATCCAAAGTGAATATAAGCAAGAGATTCTTCAGTTACTCCTAAGTAAGAGTCTAAATCTACTCCCATTGGGACAGGCTTCAACGTTGCTTGGTCTAAGGTTAATCCCCACGAAACTTTTTTACCATCTAAAGTAGGTTTAGTAAAATCAAAATCATTAACTGTTCCTATCATTAATTTGTGGGTTATCTCTGAACTGCGTGGTACCTCAATAGGACGTCCATCTACTAAAACTGGATCACCAACAGAATTATTTATTTGTACATAATTTGCAGATAATCTATTATCAAAATTTGTATCGTTGTATAAGAAAGCTCCGGTTAAATGATGAGTGAATAAGAAAAATTCAATATCCAAACCCTGAAAAATTGCAGCAGGGTTAATAGAACCCCCTCCGCCACCTAGTAAACTCAAAATCTCGGCTACATCAATGTGTATTTCAAAATTTTTTATCCATAATTGGAACAAATCGAATGTGAATGAAGTAAATTCCCTCCTGAGATTAGCAACAATTTCAGCTTCGGTTAATAACCACTCCATATAACTATCTTTTCTAGCTTGAGCAGTGATATTCCATGAAACTAATAAAGTAGCTCCGCCAGAAATAGCAACATCTAAATTTTTATCAGCGGGATCTATCTCCCAATCACTTCCAGTAACTTTCCAAGTTTTGTTAATACTAAATCCTGCACTTGTCTGAATTTCTAATTTCTCCCAAGTGATGGGATTTAACACAAATAATTCCTCACCCGTAAAAATGTCGTTAATATGAATTAAGAACCAAGTAATGATTTCAACCCCTTTTTGAATAAGTTCTTCTGGAATTCCACCAATGCTAGATGTACTAGGAGAAGTGGTACTTGAAATTGAAGGACTACTAATATAAGGTTCGAGTTCAGTAAAGAAATTAATGATTTTTTTCACAGCAGTAACAAAAGAACCATCGTTATCCCATATAATTAAAGTGACACCCGCACCTATGGTTAAATTGTATTCGTAACTTCCTTGAGTTACAACTTCGCAATAAGCATATCCATATTTACTTACATTATAGGCGCCCTCGATATAATCAAGTGGAACCCTATAAAATTGCCTCCTTGGAGTGGTGAAATCTCTTAAATCAGAAATAGTTTTTTCCTGTGTTGCGCTTATTGCATAAACTCCAGGTAATATCTCTTTACCGCTAAAGTTCGTTAATGTTTGCATAAACAACATTTCAAATACTGTTGCTAAAACATTACCCCCGGGACCTAAACTCCTAAACATCATCCCAAATATACTTCCAAAACCCCCAATAAGAGCGGTTGGATCTGTTATTCCGATTTGGTCGTAATTATAATCGTTGTCATAATCGTAGCCAGCTACCATCATTGGCGTGGCTGTAAAAGAAGCTACTACTAACGCTATAACCATTAAGCTTTTAGTGCTTACTTTTTTCATTATTTTTAATCACATTATTTTTTTTTTAAATTTAGGTACTTAAAATAAGAATAAACTTTTTGTTTTTAATTGTTTATGTTCTAATTCAATAGAAAATTTAAAACTAAGAGTTTAAACTCTACTAAATATACTAATTTCAGTATCATTAAATGTTTCGGTTAAATTACTTCTTAATTTTGATATTTATTTTAATTTTGTGTATGATTAATTTAAGAAAATACTCAAATTTATTGTCCTTAATAAATGCTCTGCAATCAATAATTAAACGGAGTACGAAACAAGATAAATTGAAAATAGATGTTATAATTAAAAACTAATCTTCTAAAGTAATGAATGTGTAAAATAACACGAATATGTATAATATCGCTGTAATCAATAAACTCCATACCCTCAAAAATACTGAGATTTCTTCACTTGTTAAAATT
>JAHLWV010000136.1 GCA_019057735.1 Promethearchaeota archaeon
ATTAACATCACAAACCCGCGATCAGTAGATGTTCGAAAAATTCGACCAGCAGCTTGAATTACTTTCATCATACCTGGATTTCGATAAGCATATTCGAAGCCTTTTTTCCATTTGAGATCGTAATATTCTCGCATTAATTCTTGCTCCTTTGAATACGCGGGGAGCCCAGGCCCAATAATAAATGCGCCAATAGCCATATCTCCTGTAAAATCTACACCTTCGCTAAAGATTCCGCCATGGACTGCCATAAGAAGATGTTTCTCGTCAGAATCCCGGAGTTTCTTTAAGTAATTCCTACGTTTGGCTTCACTCATTTTCCGTTCTTGCGCTATGAGCTTAACTGAGAGTGGGAGAGCTTCAATCTCGCTTTGAACGGCTTTAAGATAAGCGAATGAAGGAAAAAAAGCCAAGTAGTTTCCATCTTTTACGCTTACCGTTTTAACAATAGTTGATGCAATAAAGTCGTACGATTCTCGACGGTCTTCATATTTAGTAGAGAGATTGGGCATGATAAGATAAAGTCGGTTTTGTTGAGCAAAGGGAGAGCTGTATTGAATTTTATTTGCAGAGGAGGGGTATCCTAACATTTTTTGGAAATATTCTAGTGGAAACAGAGTTGCCGATTGCACGATTACTGAATGAAAGCCAGCGAGTTGTTTTTCGAGTTTTGGTGCTGCTGATTTGCATAATATTTTGATTTTCCCTTCTTTTATATACAATAATTCGCTAAATTCAGGAGAGTTACTTTCTTTTAAGATCGTTGCGAACTGGCGAAAGTTTAAAACAAATTCCAAGACTTGATCTTTTTTCCCCGGTTGAAATCCTTGTCGAGAAGTATAGGCTTGAATATAATAGAGAGTAAAATGTTCCAGGTCTTTTAATACTAATTGGAAGAACGGTTTATCGATTTTTGTTAAAAAGGGCTTTTTTGTTTTCACGTCGGGAAATGGATGGATCAGGTCCAAAATGTAATTAGTTATCTGAAGAAAGATGTTAATTCCTTTTTCCTCAATAAATTTTGGTAAATAAAGTGATTGTAAATAATTACTAACGTTTTGTAAGGATTGCAGAGTTATTTCAGGAGAATAATATGTCATCGCTCGGAAGGGTAGATTATGGGCCTCATCGACGATCAATACGATATTATCATATGAATGGTTAAAAAATCGCTTCAACTTGATGAAAGGATGAAATACATAATTATAATCGCCCACAATTACGTCGCAATGAAGAGAGCAATCCAAAGAAATCTCAAAGGGGCAAATATTATGTATTTTTGCCATTTTGCGTATATATCGCGCATCAATGACTTGTTTAGTGAGCATTTCAGACACGATCTTATCCAATGAAACCTTAGCGTAATTATCGAGGTAAGGACATAACGATTTTTCGCACGTAAAGGTACTGTTTACGCACAATTTCTCTTTTGCAGTGAGAATAATCGAATTAAAGTTTGCTTTCTTTTTTGCAAATATCCGTAAAGTATCTCTGTAGATACGTTGTTGAGTCGTTTTTGAGGTAATCACGAATACGTATAAATTTTTCTTCAAAGCATATTTTAACGCTGGAAAAAGCGTCCCTACGGTCTTTCCTAAACCAGAGGGGGCTAAAAGCATCAATCGTTCTCTCTTCTGAATACTTTTACGCGTATTTTTAATTATTTCCTCTTGGTTAAGTCTATATTCCTTAAAGGGAAAATTAACCGTTTTGGCACGTTCTCGCTGTTCTGTTTTGATTTTTTGTCTTATCTCCCACTCGTTTAAGATAGTTGTACACTGATCTACAATATATCCTAGCATATTTTGAGGAGGAACATCAATAATTTTTTCTTTTTCAGTAAAAATGTCAATTAGCACCAAATGACACTGAATCTTTTTCCCCATCTGGAGAAAATAGTGCCCATATAATAGCAACTGTTGACGATATTCATTGGCAGTTTCTGATTCGAGATCAAATTCATCTAAATTCGTTATTGACTTAATTTCTTCGATAACCAAAAATCCCTTGTTTTCATAGACGATGTCAGCGCGCCCTGAAATAATAAATGTCCACCCTTGAACTCTTGCTTGAAATTTAACTAATACTTCGCGTTGGAAGGCCTTTACAGTTTTTTCTTGCTTTTTTTGATATAACTGGTGGATTTCAGTTCCTTTTGAGGCGCGAATGCGAAAAGGAATCACTGAATTAGAAAGTCTAAGTTTTTTAGTAGCAACAACAATGTCTCTGATTGAGATATGAAATTCTTTGCGCTCCGTGAGGACTTTCACTTTTTATGATCACTAGCTCTAACAAATCTATTTTTTGTATTAAAAAGATGCCCCTCACTAAAATTTTAAATTATTAATATGAAATTAAGTCCATAATTAACTATTTGAGGAAAGAAGAAAGTAACTCTTTATTTTATTTATTTTTTAAAATTTCAAGTAATTTTCGTTTCCTTATGGGCTTTAAAGCTTTACTTTTCATCCTCGATATTTTGTACTTTCCACCTCTAAATAATTAATTAAATATAAAACGCAAAATTTTGATCATTGCAACCTTGCAAAAATGAAAAGAATCTTTGTGAAATAATATGGAATCATTGAACGATGAACAGATAAAAAACTTACCAAAGCAATTTAAAACCGTTCCATATAGTACATTCTTCAAAGTATGGTACGCTTTACAGAAAGCTATCCCCCAAGATCAAAAAGGAGAGATTTTTACGAAAATTGGGAGAACTATTGGAAGTGAGTTTGATGAGGGAGGAATAGGAACTGTTGATGAATTTCTTGACCAATTGCAGCTCTTTTTAGAAAAAGAATGGGCTATTACAGATAATGCAAAGGTCGATTTACAAAAAGATGAGAATGGAAATGCGATAAAATTACTTGTTAAACAAGACAGCTGCAAAATGTGTTATGCAAATACCTACTATAAATTACACGATTCTGGTAGCCCCTCTTGCATGTTCCCTCAAGTAATCATGGGCGTTCTATCAAAAGTGAAAAAAAAGTTTGGTTTTAAGAACCTAAGATTTGAAGGAGTCCAGAAAGGAGGAGTAGGAGAATGCACAATGACCTGGAATCTCAGATGATTTAAGATCATACTATTTGCGAGCTAAGAAAATATATCCAAAGAAGTCGAACACTTTTTATTAAAGGGACTTTCGATGTAAAAAACTTATAAATTGATTTTTCATTAAGACTTTTATTAAAATTGATTTTAATTCTCCTATTTAAAGAGGCACGATATAAATGGAAGGACATATACAATTTGAAGATCTAGGCATAGAATTCGGATATTCTTGTATGCCCGATAGATTGCATTATTATTCAGAAGAAGAAAATAAATTCCGTATGGAAGTTCGTAAATGGTGTAAGGAAAATATTCAACCAGTTTCCGATAAGATTGATAAAGAAAGAAATGCGGAATTAGCTGTGGAAACTCTACGAAAAATGAAACCATATTTGAACATAGTAATTCCTGAAGAAGCTGGTGGATTAGGTAAAGGAATACTATATAGAACGATTTTTGGTGAAGAATTATCCGCTTTCAATTATGCTATCGCAACGATCTTCGGCGCTTCCTCGTGTTTATTTGCGGGGCCTATTATTGAATACGGCACTTCTGAACAGAAAAGGAAGTACCTTTCAGGTATTGCTGATGGTACGAAAATAGGGGCAATAGGAATAACAGAGCCAACAGCAGGTTCTGACGCTATCGGAGGAATGAATTTAAGAGCTGTGAGACGAGGAAATCACTTCGTTTTAAATGGAGAAAAACGATTTATAACGAATGGAAGCGTTGCAGACTATATTTGTTTATACGCGGTTACTAACGATCAAGTTAAAAGACATCAAGGAATATCAGCTTTCATATTTGAGACGCAAACACCGGGATTTAGGGTTATCAGAGATTATAATCACATGGGTCGTAGAGGAATGCCTAACTCTCATCTACGATTTGAAAATTGTAAGGTCCCAGTCGAAAATTTACTTCACAAGGAAAATGAAGGAGTGGAGGTATTGATGTTTGGTCTTGATGGTGAGAGAACTTTTACGGCGTCACAATACGTTGGTCTTGCGAGAAGTGCGTTTGAAGTGGCATATAAATATGCTCATAGGCGTCATCAATTTAAGAAATCAATTTACTCCTTTGAAGGAATTTCTTTCAAACTTAGCGAAATGTTTATGGACTTAGAATTAAACAGAATTGCAATGGCGCAAATAGCGAGGATGCTTGACGACGGATATTATAGTAGAGCATCAGTTGCGGCTCTAAAAGCTAAACTCGCAGATGCGACGGTGAAAATTACCCAAGAGGCTATTCAAGTAGTTGGTGGTATTGGATACTCTGAAGATTATCCTTTAGAACGATATTATAGAGACGCAAAGGTAGGTCAATTAGCAGCAGGAAGTTCCGAAATAATGAAATATTTAATTTCAAGAGAAATGGTAAGAATGTGGGGAAAATAGATCGATAAAAACATCTTGGAGTTTTAAAAATGGCAAAAAAAATTGATGTAGAAGTTAGAAATAATGTAGCTACGATAAAACTGACAGATTCTAAAAACCTTAATCCATTAAATAAAGAAACCGGGAAAGCCCTATTTGAAGCTTTAGAAAATCTAAAAGATAATAGTGAAGTGAGATGTGTAATAATCACAGGTTCGGGAAGAGCGTTTTCAGCTGGTGGCGATATTAAACAATTCAAATTAGGCATTGAAAATGGAATACCCGGTCAAATAATGGAGGACCTATTAAAAAACTTATATAAAATTGCAATTACCTTACGTCTTTACCCAAAACCAGTAATTGCGGCTGTAAATGGTTGGGCTGTTGGAGCAGGAATGAATCTCGCGCTATCGTGCGATTTCATTATCGCGTCAGAAAAAGCAATGTTCAAGCAATCATTTAGCAAACTAGCTTTAATACCAGGATTTGCTGGAACGATATTGCTAAGCCATCAACTTACTTGGCAACAAGCTACCCAAATGTCTTTTTTTGGAGATAATTATAGTTCCGAAGATATGTATAAACTCGGGTTTATAAATGAGATTACACCCCCCGACAAATTAATGGAAGTAACTCTACAATGGGCTCACAGACTCGCTAAAGGTCCCACATTAGCGTATGCGAGAACTAAAAAATTATTCTTTGAATCCCTAAGCACCCCAATTGAAGAACATCTCGAAATTGAAAGGAACATGCAAGTTAAATCTGCTGAAACCGAAGATTTTAAGAGAGGAGTACTTGCTTTACTTGAGAAAAAAGAACCTGATTTTATCGGGAAATAAGGAGCTTTGGAGATTGATTTTAGTTAGATTAAAAGTAAAACACCGGTTTATAATCCCCGAAGATAGTCAGGTCGGCGTAAGCTTGGATTTTTGATACCGGTTTCAATAATTTTAAGAAATTTATTTTTGTCTCTGCTTAATTCTCCTTTCAAGCTTAAATAATTTGAAGCGTGATTAGTGTTAAATATACACTTCAGTAAATCGTCTGAGGTGTATTCTATCATCGTGTATAATTCTTCTAAAATTTGAGTACTTGAACACGGTTTGAATTCTCCTGTTGATTTTTGGGTCCACAACTCGGTTCCAGGGGTGATTCGTAATGTTAGAGGCGATATATACCAATTGATAAGTGTTGGCGGAGCCATTCTATTAATCAATTTGGCAGATTCAATAGCGTGTTTTCTACTTTTTTGTGGATCATTTCCTGCAAGCCCTAATAGAAAAATTCCCGACCAAGATATTCCTGCTTTGTAACATTTATGAGCCGCAAGAGTAATCTCGTTTTGCGTAGTTCCTTTGTTACAATTTTTTAGAACCTCGTCATCTCCGCTTTCAATGCCTACGTACACCATCGTAAATCCGGCATCTGCTATTTTTTTTAGGTCATCATCGGATTTTTTTACGATATCCTTTGCATGGGCATACGCACTAACTTTTTTGAGGTTAGGATGAATTTTGTAACAATATTTGGTTAATTCAATTAGGATTTCAGGTTTCACAACAAATGCATTTCCATCTTCGAAAAATATTTTCCGTACGCGATTTCCATATCGAGCGCCTGCGATTTTTATGTCCTTCTTGATTTCTTCGATATCTTTACGAATTGAGAAAGTTTTTGATCTATACATAGAGCAAAAAGTGCAATTACGAGTGCATCCGTT